>DASZWD010000071.1 GCA_035546775.1 Acidimicrobiales bacterium | reverse complement strand
GCTCGGCGACGACGAAGTCGTAGTCGCCGAGCCGCAGCGCCCGCCGCCACGCGGCGCACGACGTGAAGTTCGTGAACTCGTGGTGCGCCCGGAATTGTCCGAGATACTCGACGCGTGTTTCGAAGTGCGGTCCGGTGAACGGATACTGGAGCGCGAGCCCGACGAGCGCCACCCGCGTGTGCGGCGGGACGAACCGTCCCCATGCGAACAGCTTCGCCCGCGGCGTCGACACGTCGGCGAAGCGGTTGCGCTCGAAGGCGTGTATCACGGGAAGACCCGCGATTAGCGCGACGACGGCGAGCCCGGCCAGGGCGCCGCGCCGCATCGCCGCCGGCAGCGAGACCGCCAGCAGCACGACGGCGACCAGTAGCGCGGCGACGGCGAGGGCGCGCAGTTCCACTCGCGGCGTGCTCAGCAACGCCGCGGCCACGAGGGCCACGCCGACGGCGGCGACGGCGTCCTGCTTGTCCCGCAGGAGCGGGAGCCCGGGCAAGAGGACGAACGCGGCGATAAACGCCGGCAGCGCGTAACGCAGGTTGTAGGCGAACAAGAACGCGTGCCCGGTGGTGTCGCCCGCAGTCGTCGGCGTAACCACATACGCCGCCACCGACGCCGCGATCGTCAGCGTGACCCCGACGAGCAACGCGCGGTGCGGGGTCGCGGCGTCGCTTCGGAGCGCGACCAGCCACGCCACGATCGCGAACCCGACGAGCAGGAGCACCACCGGCCACGCGACGCCGAAGAAGCGCAGGAGTCCTTGGGGTGCGCTGTGGAACACGAAGGCGTGCCGGCTCAGATTGTCGGCCACCGACGGGGCGGTGAGCTGCAGCAGCGTCATCGGCGGCGCGGGCAGGATGCCGGTGTGCAGCGTCGGCACGGGATTGCCGACCTGCACGAGATTGCGGACGAACCAGAACGCCCCACCGACGACGAGGCCACCGGTGAAGAGCGACGCGTCGACCAGGCGACGCCGGGTGAGCCACCAGATGGTCACCGCGAGACCGCCCACGGGGGCGACCATCGTCAGCTTGGTGCCGAGCGCGAAACCCGCCGCCAATCCGGCGAGCGCCAGTGCGGCGGGTGCCTCGGGCTCGTCGAGTCGGAACGCGAACGCGAGCGCGGCGACGAACAGCGTGATCGCCGTGAAGTCGCTGAAGGCCGACCCACCGATGCCGGCGGCGAAGAGCGGCGCCAGGAGGAGGATGCTGTAGCCGATGACCGCAGTCGCTCCGGCGGCGACGCGGCGGCCGGCGCAGTACGCGGCCAGGAGGCCGAGCACCATGGAGAAGAACGTGATGAAGGGCGATAGCACGTCGCTGCGCAGCGTCACCATGGCGATGGCGTGCAGCAGCTCGGAGTTGGCCGGGTAGTAGGCGGTGCCGGCGTTGGCGCTGGCGTAGGCGAGCGACGTCGTGCGATGGTCCTGGACGAACCGCACCGCCTGCGGGAGGTGGTACGACACCGAGTCGACGTCGAGGATCCCGTGACGGAGTGCGGTCCAGGAGCCGAGCGACCATTGCGCCGCGGCGAGGCAACCGGCGACGACCGCCAGTTTGGCGGCGAGGGGCAGGCCTTGCCACACGACGGTGCGCGGGCGCGCCGCTACGGGCCGCGCCGGCGCGGCGAAGCGGCGCGCGAGCACCACCGTCGCCGCCGCGGCCGCGACGCACGCGAGCGCCAGCGGTACGCGGCGGAACTGCCCGACGCAACCCACGGCTTCAGCGGTCACGACGAGGCCCGCGAGGGCGACAACGCACGCCGCGAGCGCGCGGTCCGCCGTCGGCCACCGCCCGCCGACCGTGCGCGCCACCGTCCGGCCTGCCCACGCCCACGGGCCAACGACGAGGAGGAACGAGGCGACCCCGGCGGCGTAGGCGGCGACGCTCACGCGGCGGCGTCCGCAGCGGTGGGCGTGGCGACGACGAGCATCCGATCACGGAAGTCGGGAGCGACGAGCCGTTCCGCCCAGCCGAAGCGCGTCACCGCGCCGACCGCGGCGCGGGCGACGGCGTCGGAGTAGCCGCCGAGACGCTCGACGTAGTAACGCAGCGAGAAGACCTTGGCGTGAGTGGTGACGAGCCGCACGTCGAAGCCGTGGCGCCTCAGGAGTTCGGTGAGCGAGGCGCGGCTGAAGTACTGCACGTGCATCGGCAACACCGACCACCAGCGGCGGCCGAGCACGCGCGCGACGCGGCTGCCGGCGTCGGGCAGCGTCAGCAGCAACGCGCCCTGCGGATCGAGCAGTTCCCTGACGGTGGCCAGCGCCGCGCCGGGGTCGACGAGGTGTTCGATCACGTCGCACATCGCCACGAGCCGGAACACGCCGCGGGGGAGTGCGAGGTCGTGCAGGTCCGCGGTGACGACGTCGAGCCCGCGGGCGCGCGCCCGCTCCGACGCCCAGCGCGACGGCTCGACGCCGGTCACGTCCCACCCGCGGGCGCGGGCCGCCACGAGCAGGGAGCCGGTCCAGCATCCGAGGTCGGCGAGCCGACCCGGCGTCACAAACCGCTCGGCGACGGCGAGGGCGCGCCGTGCGGTTTCCACCTGGCCGGCTTCCTCGCGCAGCGACACCGGGTCGGCGGTGTCGCCGTACGACTCGGCGAGCACCTCCTCGGCGGGCGCGGCCGCGAGACTCACGTGCCCGCACGACCCGCACCGCAGTGTCGCTGCGAGCGTGGCGCCGAACTGCTCCGAACTCGGGCGCAGGTCGTCGGCGGCCGCAGTAGGTAGGCCGGTCCAGCGCGTCGCTGCGTCGGTCCCGTGACACACGGGGCACGCCCACGTCATGCCGGGCGCGGCGCGTGGGCGCGGGCGCGCGCGATACCGGCGGCCACCAAGCCGGTGCGGATCGCCTCGCTCATGCCGCGATCCTGCGGGTAGATCTGCGCGGTCGTGCTGATCGTCAGGCCGTCGAGGTGCGTCGCCGCCGGCGGGATCTTCGACGCGTATCCGCGCGTGACGACGGGCGCAGCGTACGGCGTCTTGAACGGGTGCGCGGCGAGTACGTCGCGGCGATCGAAGCCGGGGAACGTCGCGGCGAGCGCGTCGATCCAGCGCTGTGTCTCTTGCGCCGGGTCCGCGTGAGCCAACGGCTCTTCGGCCGTGAAGTAGCGACTCAGGTACACGACGTGGCGCCCGCCGTAGTCCGCCGCCGGGATCATGTTCGTGTGTTCGATGATGCCGCCGAACGGAAGGCGGGCGTCGCAGACGTTGGTCCAGTAGGCGTCGGTCAACGGCCGCGCGAGCTCGAGCACGACGCACTGCACGCCGAGCGCGTCGATCGCCGTCCATCGCGCGTCGTGATGCTGCGCCGGCACCAGAGACGCGAGCCCGTTGAGCGTCCCCGCGAAGACAACGTGATCGAACGCGAGCGTCTCGCCGCTGACGCGCACGCCGACCACGCGCGTGCCCTCGACCACGATCGACTCCACCGCGCAGCCGAGACGGACGTCGACGCCGCGCGCCCGCAGATCGGTGTCGAGTGCGTCGAAGAGGCGACGAAAACCCCCGCGGAGGTATCCGAGCTTCTCGCGGCCGGCGCTGCGCGCCGCGGCGCGTTGCTGGAAGCGTCCCCACATCCACGCTGCCGGGACCGCGGGCGCGGCGGAACCGAACTTGGCGCGCAGCAGCGGATCCCACACGAGTGTGCCGGCGCGCGGGCTGGTGTAGGCGGTGAGCCAGTCGCGCGCTGCTACGTCGTCGAGCGCTTGCCAGTCCTTGACGCGCCCGAGCCGGAGCGCGCCGACGCCGGTGCGCAGGCGGTCGACAAACGGCAGCGGCCGGAAGCGCAGGAGGTCGAGCGGCGACGTGAAGGGCCACGGCTTCCCGTCGACGAATACGCCCATGTTCGTGGCGTGCCAGTCGAGGTCCGCGCCGAGCCCGAGTTCGTCGATAAGGCCAATCACGTGGTGCTCGTGCGGGAACACGTGGTGGTAGAAGCATTCGAGCGGCGTGCCGCCGACGGCGAAGCTCACGACGAGCCCGCCGAGCGTGGGCGAGCGCTCGAGCAAGGTGACTTCCGCTCCGTCTCCTGCGAGCCGGCGCGCCGCCGCGGCACCGCCGATGCCGCCGCCGACCACCGCCACGCGCCACGTCACGAATCGGGTCTCGGCTGCATGAGGTCGCCCGCGCGACCCGGTCCGACGCCGCGCAGGCGGCCCCGCATGCGCACCAGTTCGTACAGGGCCCGCGCCACAACCTTGGGGTGGGCGCCGCGGGGCGATCCGGCCAGGCGGGGGTAGTGCCGCACACCGAGTTCCACGATGCTGCGCCCGGAGCGCCCGACCTTCACCATCAGCTCGGTGTTGACCATGGCACCGACGCTCTCGAGGTCGATGTCTTCGAACACGTCGCGGCGGAACAGCTTGAAGGCGCAGTCGATGTCGCGCACGGGGACGTAGAACACCACCCGGACCAGGTGATTCCAGGCCCACGCCGCGAGGCGCCGCAGCGGCGGATCCTGACGGTTGATGCGGTAGCCCGCGACCACGTCGACGGTGGCGGCGAAGGGCAGGAACGCCTCCAGCTCGTTCAGGTCGAACTGGTTGTCGGCGTCGGTGAAGAACACCAGATCCATTGTGGCGGCGCGGAACCCGGTTCGCAGTGCTTCGCCGTACCCACGGTTGAACGGATGAGAGAGCAACTTGACGCGGGTATCGGCCGCAGCCGCGGCGCGCACGACCGTCGCCGTGCCGTCGGTCGACCCGTCGTCGACGACGAGGATCTCGTGGTCGCGGCAGAGGCGGTCCGCCACGGTGGTGGCCGACTTCAGCGCTTGTTCGATGTTTGCCTCCTCGTTGAGGGCGGGCAGCACAATCGAAATCGAGAACGAGGAGGGCCCCGGCGTCGTGTTCGCCACCGGTAGGACACTAAACGGCTGGTGTGCCCAGTTGCGCGTCCTCTGGCTCTGTGGTGAGAGCGTCCGCCCGCGTCACACATTCGTCACGCTAAGTTCACGACAAAACCAAACGGGCTGGGGCGACAGGAGAGAGCAACTATGAGTGCTACGTCCCGAGCAAGAACCGTCGCGAAGGCGATGGCCGCGATCCTCGCTCTTTCGCTCCTCGCTGCCGGGTGCGGCTCGGACAACAAATCCAGCAGCGACGGCGGAGGTGCTTCGGTCTCGACCGAAACGCCCAAAGCGGGCGGCAAGCTCGTGATGGGTGTCGAGGCGGAAGTCGACGGTTTCGATCCGACGCAGAACCGCATGGACGTCACCGGTCTGACCTACGCGTCGATCGTCTACGACTCGCTCGGGACCTTCGGCAAAGACGGCAAGGTGCACCCGTACCTCGCCGAGTCGATTGACCACAACGCCGACTACTCGGTGTGGACCGTCAAGCTGCGCCCGAACGTGAAGTTCAGCAACGGTGACCCGCTCACGGCCGACGACGTCGTGGCCGACTGGACCGCCCACCTCAAGTCGCCGCTCACCAGTCCCGCGATCGCGGGCTACCTGAAGTCCGTCACCAAGGTCGACGACCTGACGGCGCAGTTCACCATGGCGGGCCCGTGGGTGCCGTTCCCGAGCTACCTCACCGGCCAGTTGGGCTTCGTGTTCTCGCACAAGATGCTCGACGACCCCAAGAACGCGCCCCGCAACCCGATCGGGACGGGCCCGTTCATCCTCAAGGAGTGGGTCCCGGGCAATCACATGATCGCCACCAAGAACCCGAACTACTGGCAGAAGGGCCTGCCGTACCTCGACTCCGTCGAGTTGCGCCCGATCGTCGAGACCCAGTCGCGTGAATCCAGTCTCAAGGCCGGCACCATCGACCTCATGCACTCGTCCGACGTGCAGACGATCAAGGACCTCAAGGGCAACGGGTCGATCGCCTCGATCACCGACGAGAAGGTCGCCGGCGAAGGCGAAGAGCACTTCATCATGCTCAACACCGCCAAGGCGCCGCTCGACGACGTGCGGGTGCGCCAAGCGCTGGCCTACGCCACCGACCGCAAGCGGGTGAACGACACCATCGACTTCGGTCTCACCCCCGACTCGACGGGCCCCTTCGGCAACGTCGGCTCGGCGTTCCACGGCGACACCGGCTACCCGAGCTTCAGCCTCCAGAAGGCCAAGGATCTCGTGGCGGCGTACGAGAAGGACAAGGGCGTCAACACGATTTCGTTCGAACTCGGTACGACCAACACGGGCCGCAACCTCCAGGACATGTCGCTCATCCAGTCGATGTGGAAGGACGCCGGCATCAACGTCACCATCAAGCAGGTCCAGCAGAGCGAGTACATCCTGAACGCGCTCAACGGCGCCTACGACGCCTACGACTGGCGGCAGTTCGGCGAGCCGGATCCTGACGCCGACTTCGTGTGGTGGACGTCCAAGACGGCGTCGCCGATCGGTCAGCTGGCGCTCAACTTCGCCCGCAACAAGGACCCGCAGGTCGACGCTGACCTGCTGAAGGGCCGCACGTCGCCCAACGACGCCGACCGTAAGGCGGCGTACGAGGACATCGCCAAGCAGTTCGGCACGAAGGACTTCCCGTACCTGTGGCTCGGCGAGACGGCGTGGCAGATCGCCTTCAAGCCGAAGGTGAAGGGCGTGACCAACTGGACGTTGCCCGACGGCGCCGCGGGCGTCGACCACACCATCGGCGGCTTCTTCCTGCTGACGCACGTGGGCGTCAACTAACCAGCCTTCGTGCTGCGCTCATTCGCCGGGAAGGTCCTGTACCTCATCCCGGTACTGATCGCGGTGACCGCGCTGTCGTTCCTGCTGCTCAAGCTGCTGCCGGGCGACCCGGCGGTCAACATTCTCGGACCCAGTGCAACGCCCGCCGCCGTGCGGGCGTTGCACAAGTCCCTGGGTCTCGACAAGCCGGTGCTCTCGCAGTACTGGCACTTCGTGTGGAACGCGCTGCACGGTGACTTCGGTCGCTCGTACCAGAACAACCAACCGACGCTCGAGGCGCTGCGCCAGCGCTTGCCCGTCACCCTTGAACTGCTGGTGCTCTCGCAATTTTTGGCGCTCGTCGTGTCGATTCCGCTGGCGATCCGGGCGGCAACTCGGCCCGACGGCTTGCTCGACCGCATCTCGACGGGCGTGTCCTTCGGGTTCCTGGCGTTGCCGTCCTACGTCGTGGGCGTCGTGCTCGTGCTGGTGTTCGCCGTGCAGTTCCACCTCTTCCCGGCGACGGGGTACGTGCCGCTGACGCAGAACCCGGTCGAGAACCTGCGATCGCTCACCCTGCCCTCGATCACGCTGGCGGTCGCAGAGTTGGCCACGTACATGCGGCTGTTGCGCGCCGACATGATCATGACGCTGCAAGAGGACTTCATCACCATGGCGCGGGCCAAGGGCATGCCACCGTGGCGGATCTTGTGGCTCCACGCGTTCCGCCCGTCGAGCTTCTCGCTGGTGACCGTCGCCGGTTTGAACTTCGGCCGCCTCATCGGCGGCACCTTCATCGTCGAGATCCTCTTCGCGCTGCCCGGCATCGGCGAGTTGACGGTGCAATCGATCTTCAGCGCCGACTACCTCGTCGTGCAGGGGACGGTGCTACTCGTGGCGGTGGGCTACGTGATGGTCAACTTCCTCGTCGACTTGCTGTACGTCGTCATCGACCCGAGGGTGCGTCATGCTGCCAGCGCCAGTTGACACCGACGCCACCGGCGTCGAGGCGTCGGCCAAGAAGCGGGTCCGCCTCGGCGTCATGTTCTGGCTGTCGATCGGATGGGTCGTCCTCATCATCTTCCTGGCGGTGTTCGCCGGGGTGCTGCCGCTGCCCGATCCGAATGCGCAGAAGGCGGCGATCAACCTCAACCCGTCGATCCATCACCTGCTCGGTACCGACTCGTTGGGTCGCGACATGCTGTCGCGGGTCATCTACGCGTCGCGGGTGTCGCTCACCGTCGGCTTCGCGTCGATCTTCCTCGGGCTCCTGGTCGGCGGTTCGATGGGTGTCATCGCCGGCTACTACCGCGGGCGCGTCGACCGGTTGCTCATGGGCATCGCCGACGTGATGCTGGCGTTTCCGGCGCTGGTGTTCGCCCTCGCCATCGTCACGTTCCTCGGTCAGAACCTGCGCAACGTGACCATCGCCATTGCCGTGATCTCGATCGCGCCAATCGCGCGGATCGTGCGCGCCAGCACCCTCACCTTCGCCCAGCGTGAGTTCGTGACGGCGGCGCGCACGCTCGGCGCCACCAACTGGCGCATCATCGTGCGCGAGATCCTGCCCAACGTCGCGATTCCGGTGGCGTCGTTCTCGTTCATTGCCGTCGCCCTGGCCATCGTGGGTGAGGGCGGGCTCGCGTTCCTCGGGTTGTCGGTCCACGCCCCGACGCCGACGTGGGGCGGCATGATCAACGACGGCCGCAGCTTCTTGCAGGATCACCCCAACCTCAGCCTTATCCCATCGACGGTGCTGTTCGTGACCGTGCTGGCGCTCAACTTCGCCGGTGACGCGCTGCGAGCCCGCTTCGACACCAAGGACGTGAGCGTGTGACCGAACCGCTGCTCGTCGTCGAGGATTTGTACACGCACTTCCGGACCGACCGCGGCATGGTGCGCGCCGTCGACGGCGTGTCGTTCACGCTCGAACGCGGCCAGACGCTCGGCATCGTCGGCGAGTCCGGTTCCGGCAAGACGGTGTTGTCTCGCTCGGTGATGCGGCTGCTGCCGCCCAAGAACGTCGAACACGGCGGGTCGGTGCGCTTCGAAGGTCGTGACTTGACGACGCTGTCGACGGAGCAGATGCGCGAGGTGTGGGGCGCGGAGATCGGCATGGTGTTCCAGGACCCGATGACGTCGCTCAACCCGGTCATGAAGATTGGCAAGCAGGTGACCGAAGGGCTGCGTGTCCACCTCGACATGGACAAGGACCGCGCCAACGAAACCGCCGTGGCGCTGCTGCGCAGCGTCGGTATCCCGGAGCCCGACCGGCGCATGAAGCAGTTCCCCTTCGAGTTGTCCGGCGGCATGCGCCAGCGCGTGACGATCGCCATCGCGATCGCGTGCGGCCCGAAGCTGCTCATGGCTGACGAACCCACCACCGCCCTCGACGTCACCGTGCAAGCGCAGATCCTGAATCTGCTCCAGGACAAGCAGCGCGAGCGTCACATGGCGATGATCCTCGTGACGCACGACCTCGGCGTCGTGGCCGGCCGCACCGATCACATCGCCGTCATGTACGCCGGCAAGATCGTCGAGAAGGCGCCGACAGCCAAGCTGTTCACCGAGATGCGCATGCCCTACACCGAGGCGCTCATCACCTCGATCCCGAAGACGGATCAGCCGAGCCACACCCGGCTGCCGGCGATCGGCGGTCGCCCGCCGGACCTCGTCAACCCGCCGCCGGGCTGCAACTTCGCGCCGCGCTGCCCGTACGCGCAGGACAAGTGCCGCGAGGAGGAGCCGCCGCTGGCGTCCGACGACACCGTGGGCGACGACCACGTCTTCGCCTGCTGGTTCCCGGTCGGCACGAAGAAGCAGAAGGCGCGTACGAAGTGACGTCGCTGCTCGAAGTCCGCGACCTCACCGTCGAGTTCCCGGCCGGACCGGGACGCAAGGTGCACGCCGTGTCGGGCGTGAGCTTCGACGTGCACCAAGGCGAAACGCTTGGCTTGGTGGGCGAGTCGGGCTGCGGCAAGTCGACGACGGGACGCGCCATCCTGCAGCTTCCCAAGCCGACGGGCGGATCGGTGCGCTACGACGGGCGGGAGCTGACCGACCTGCACGGCAACGACCTGCGGGCGGTGCGCCGCGAGCTGCAGATGATCTTCCAGGACCCGATCTCATCGCTCAATCCGCGCCGGCGCGTCCGCGACATCATCGCCGAGCCGCTCAACATCTGGAACATCGGCACCAAGGAAGAGCGCGAGGCCAAAGTGCTCGAACTGCTCGACGCCGTCGGCCTCGATCCCCGCGCCGCCGAGCGCCGGCCGCACGAGTTCTCCGGCGGCCAGTGCCAGCGCATCAGCATCGCCCGCGCCCTGGCGCTCGACCCGAACCTCATCATCTGCGACGAGCCCGTCTCCGCCCTCGACGTGTCGGTCCAGGCGCAGATCCTCAACCTGCTCGAGGACATGAAGCAGCGCTACAAGCTGACGCTCGTCTTCGTGTCGCACAACCTCGCCGTCGTGAAGAACGTCAGTGACCGCGTCGCCGTGATGTACCTCGGCAAGCTCGTCGAGCTGGCGCCGGCCGACGAGCTCTACAACCAGCCGATGCATCACTACACCGCCGCGCTGCTCGAGTCGATACCGGTCCCCGACCCGACGGTGCGTCCCGGCGCCGCGCCCGACGTCGTCGTGGGCGACCCGCCGTCGCCGATCGACCCGCCGTCGGGCTGCCGGTTCCGGACGCGCTGCCCGCGTGCCGAAGCGAAATGCGCCGAGGTGGAACCGCCCCTCGAAGAGTTGCGGCCCGGACATTTCGTCGCCTGTCACTTCCCGCTAGGAGTCACCGATGGCACCTGACAAAGCAACCGTCGAGCGCCTCGGCGCCATCGACCTGTTCCGTCGCTGCAGCAAGAAGGACCTCGAAGCGCTCGCCGCCATCGTCGAGGAAGTCGACGTTCCCGCCGGCACCGTGCTGTGCGACCAAGGGCGAGTGGCCGACGCCTGCTACGTCATCGTCGAGGGCGAGGCTGACGTGGCCGTCGGCGGCAGCGTCGTGTCGAGCGCCGGGCCCGGGCGCCCGATCGGCGAGATGGGCCTCGTCGACCACCTGCCGCGCTCGGCGACCGTGACGGCGCGCACGCCGATGCACCTCTACAAGATCAGCGCCGACCGGTTCGAAGACGTCTTGCGGACTTCGACGGTCGCCCGCGGTCTACTCGAGCACCTGAGTCGACTGGTGCGCGACCTGCAGGCCGGTCGCGGCAGCGTCGACATCTGAGTCGCCCCGGCCGCTCGCGGCGGCCACGATGATCTCGACGATCTCGTCGCCGATCAGTTCGTCGCGCTGGAGCAGCGCGTCGCGCAGGCCTTCGACGAGATGGCGATGGCTCTCGAGCGTGGCGCGCGCATCGTCGTGCAGTTGGCGCAGCAGCGCCTCGATGCGCTCGCGGCCATCCTCGGTCGACGACACCTTGGCCACGATGTTGGCCTGCGGCGTCTGGATGGCTTCGTAGGAGAAGAGGCTGCCGTCCATGCCGAGGCTGCCGATCATCATCGCCGCATAGGTGGTGGCGGCCTTGAGGTCGCTGCTCGGGCCTGACGTGATCTCACCGAAGAAGATTTCCTCGGCGACGAGGCCGCCCATGGCGATCATGATGAGCGAGCGCAGTTCGGACTCCGACTTCAAGAAACGCTCTTCCACGTCGGAGTGGGCGAGCAGGCCGAGCGCTTCCTTCCGCTTGATAATCGAGAGCACCTCGAGCTTGCGGCCCTTGCCCGCCAGCCAGGCGACGACCGCGTGGCCGGCCTCGTGGGTGGCGATCGTGCGCCGCTCGGCCTCGGTGTACTCGACGGGCTGGGCGAGGCCGATCTCCTCGGCCATCTTCGCCCGCTGCACGTCGGCCCACGACAAGCGATCGGCGCCGCGGCGCAGGGCCCACACCAGTGCCTCGTCGAGGATGTGCTCGATCATGACGGGGGAGTAGTGCGATGTCATGGCGGCGAGCGTGTCGCGCCGCGCCGGATCGTCGAGTTCGGCGTCGTGCTGCTTCTTCGACAGGTAGTAGTCGATGATCTCGCGCCGGCCGGTGCGGTTGGGCAGGTCGAAGTAGATGGAACGGTCGAAGCGGCCGGGCCGCAGGAGCGCGGGGTCAAGGTCGGCGGCGCGGTTGGTCGCGCCGATGACGAGGATGTTGGCGGGGACCGACCTGCGCTTGGCCATCTGTCGGTGTGGCGGCAGGAAGCGGTTGAGCCGCTCGACGAACCAGTTGTGGATGCGCACGCCGTTGGGCGGCGTGTCGAAGGACTGGAGCTGGATCAGCAGTTCGTTGACAACGCCCGTGACGCCTTCGCCACGGCCCTGGCCCATCCCAGCGCGGGATCCACCGACGGCGTCGATCTCTTCGATGAAGCCGATGGCGCCGCCCTCGCGCCGCGCCATCTCGCGCAACGCCTTGAAGTAGGAGCGGATCTTACGGTTCGTCTGGCCGTAATACATCGACTGGAACGCGGACGACGACACGAACAGGAACGGCACGCCGGCTTCCTTCGCCATCGCCTTGGCCATGTACGTCTTGCCGGTGCCGGGCGGGCCCTCGAAGAGGATGGCGCGGCGGGGCGTGCCGCCCATCGTCTCCTTGAAGGTCTTGTGGGCGAGGAACAGGTTGAGCGTCTTGACGACTTCTTCGACGAGGACGCCGGCGCCCTTGACGTCGTCGAAGGACGTCTCGATTTCGGTCGAGCGGAACAGCACGTGGGGCGAGCGCCCGGCGGTCAACAGGGGCGCCAACACGGCGACGCCGAGGATGACGACGAGCAGCAGCAGCGGCAGCGCCGCGCCGATCGTGGGTGGCAGGTGGAAGCGCGGCCACGGCGGGTTGCCCTCGACGATGCGCGACCACAACCAGACCAGGACGATGCCCCCGATGAAGGCGACCTTGCCGAGACGGCGGCCGCGGGTGCGCTCGCGGGCGACGGCCACGTCGGCTGTCCCGTCGGCGATGACGCTGCTGTTCGAGAGCAACTGAAGATCCACCGTTAGCCCCTTTCCGCGTGACGTGCGCGCCGCGCTACAAGAACCCGTCGGTGTGGTGCCCACTCAATTTAGGCGTCAGTCATCACATTTCGTGTTCCGGCGTCGATAGGACGGAATGGACAGATTGCGGGTCCGTCTGATTGTCGCGCTCGCCGTGATGGCGCCCATCCAGGTCGTCGGCCTGGGCCGAGCGGTTTCGGGTCGGGTTGCGCAGGGTCCCGCCTCCGAACTGGCGACGGTCAAAGCGGCGCCCGCCCAGCCGGTCGCGAAGCTCCTGCCGACGAGTCTGCCTCCCGGTTTCCGCGCGGTCGGGGCCGTACAGCCCCTGACAGTCCGGGACATAACGGCCAACACGGCCGATCCAAAGGCTGCCAGCGCCGAGTTGGCGCGCCTGGGCTTTCGCGCCGCGTCAGCGGCCACGTGGCTCGACAAGAACTCGCATCAGTTCGTCATCGTCGGCGTCACCGAGTTCAAGACGCCGGCCGGAGCGGCGGCGCACAAGTCGGCCGTCGCCCGGTCGTGGACGCAGGAGAAGCGTGCGCGGGTGCCCATCGCCGGCGTGACCGGCGCCGTCGCCGCCGAATACCACCCGGCGCAGCTGCCGGGGAAGTACCCGCAAGCCGGCTACTCGGTCGAGTTCCGGATCGAGCGCTGGGAGTTCAACCTCATCGTGGGCACGAACGTCGGTGCCTCCGGGGCCGTCGCCACGACGTCTGCGTTCGTGCAGGACATCGTGAACCGAGAGGTGGCCGCCCTGCGCCCGCGTCTGGGCCCTTACTTCCCAGCTCCGGTGACGGCGTCAGGCCTCGTGCTGCGCGATCGCATCTGCGCGTGTGGATTCATCGCCCCGGCGACGTTCGAACCACTCGCGCTCGACAAGAACCTGGCGGCCTCACTCGTCGACGACAAACTCGGCCTGATCTTTTCTGTCGCCGACACCGCGACCGACGGGGCCACGACTTTCAGTCTGTTCCGCACGCCGCGCACCGCGAGCGCCCGCACCACTGTGACGCAGGTGGCGACGCGCGCGGGGACGCCCGCGTCCGCCGTGCAAACCGTGCGTCTGTCGGTGGGCACGGCGTACCAAGTAGCGCACCGTCCCAACGCCGCCGGCCTCGGCAAGAACGCCGTCGAGACGTTCACCGCGTTCGACCGCAGCGGCTGGACGTACTTCGCCGTCGCGCTCTCGCTGCACCCGGCGGCCGACCAGGCGACGCTCGACGCGATCTTGCGGTCGGTGCGCGTGTCCTAGCGGCGGAAGGCCGCCAGATGCGGCCACAGTGCGTCGCCGGTCGTGCGGTAGTCGTACACCGAGCCGCCGATGGCGTTGCGTTCCGTCGCGGCGCGGCGGAACCCGTCCACGTCGGCTTCCGTCGTCGCGTCACCGATGCCGCCCACCGGATGCACGTAGGCGTTGGCGTTGCCCAAGTCGGCGCGGAGGCGATCGATGTTCTCGGCGGTGTAGCGGTAGCCATCGTGGTAGCCCGACGCCACGGTGCGCGACGTCCAGTAGTCCATCGGCATCCACGCGTCGAAGGCGGGCGCGAGATCGCGGTACGGGAAGCCCGGCCAGAACGCGGGGTTCACGACTTCCATCTGGACCGCCGGCATGACGACCGCCGCGAGCGGCACCTGCGGGAGGTGCTGGCGTAACGCGACACTGAGGTCGACAAGACGACGATTGCGTTCCGCGGTGTCGCTCACGACTCGGCTCTCGATGTCGACGCCGATGCCCTCGACGCCAAGCGCGTGCATGGCGAGCATTTTGCGCAGGTCGAGCAGCGGATCTTCGAAGGACGGCGCATACCAGGCGATCACGCCCATGCCGTCGGCGTGGGCGCGGTCGATGAGCGGGTGGAGGAGCTGCGGGTCCACGATCAGCGTCTGCGACTTGGTCTTGGTCGCCTGGATGTAGAGCGTCTGCACGCCCAGCTTCGCCATGCGGTCGACATCGTCCGGACCGACCGTCGGCTTGCCGCCCGTGTACTCGTTGCTCCAGTCGTAGACGTCGACCCACGCACCGAAGCCGGCGAAGGCCATGGGGTTGCCGGGGACCAGGGGTGCATTCGTACGCAGGATCGGCGGCAGGGTCGTGGGTGGCGTCGTTACGGCGGCGGCTTGGACGGGCGCGGGCGGCGGAGGAGGTGCGGTGGTGGTCGTCGTGGGCGGCAGCGTGGTGGACGTCGTCGAGGTGCTGGTCGTGGTCGTGCGCCCGGGTGGGGCGGCCACGACCGGAGTCGAACGATCAGCGTGGAAAACGGCCCCGGTCACGCCGATCAACGTCAACGCGACGGACGCGGCCAACAGTCGCGTCTTCACGGCATGGCAGGGTGCCATGTTCGCGTCAGGTTGTCGTCGCGGGTGGGCGAACTTTTGCCAGAGATTGCTCGATCCAGCGGCGATCTTCGTCGTGCAGCGGTGTGGCGGACCACGCTTCGAGTTCCAAAGCGCGCACGATGGGCGTAAATGCATCACGTTGCACGCTGGGCAACGTCGCCAGCCAGCCCGGCAGCGTCGCGGCGCGGTCGATGGGCACACCGGCGCACGCTTCGAGGCGCGCCAGTTGCACTTCGAGCCACGAGCGGCGTCGGCGACGACTGGTGCGGCGTAGTAGCAGGGCAACGCCGATGACGGCCACCATCACAGCGGTCGCCGCCGCTGTCGCGGTGGTGCTCGGCAGCGCGTGCGCCACGAACGTCGCCAGTCCGCTGCCGGCGAAGCGCGGGAACGCGCCGCTGTCGCCGGCGAACGGGACGTTGGCGGTCGGGTCGAAGGCCTGCCATCCGATACCCGGAAACAAGACTTCGGTGTACGCGTGCGCGTCCGACGCCCGCACCTCGTACATGCCGGTGAAAGGATTGCGATGCCCCGGAGCGTAGCCCACAGTCGCGCCGGTACGCCCACCGACCGCAGCATCACGACGAGGGACGACGCGATCTGCTCGCAGAAGCCTTTGCGATCCGCGAAGAGGAATCGATCGACCGCGTCGTCTCCACGATGCAAGCGCGGCGGGTCGAGCGAGTACCGCGTATGCGCGGCGATCCATTGGATCATCGACTGCACGGCGTCGTAGGTCGTCGGTGCGGCGTCGTTCAGCTGCTCGGCGAGGGCGCGGACCCGCGTCGGGATCGGCGGCAAAGACGTGTAGCGCGCCGCCGTGTCGGCGTTGACGAAGCCGCGCCGCGGATCGGCGTTGCGCAGCGCCTGGGCCGTGATCGGTAGGCGCCGGCTGATGACGGAGTACACCGTGCCCGGCGCCATGGTGTCGCCGGCGCGCAGTGTGCCGTCGGAGAGTTCGTACGCTTGGTCGAAGGGCCAGAACACTTCCGACGGCGTGGCCGCGGCGAACACGACGTTGGGTGCCATCTTGGCGATGTAGAAGGTTTGGATGAACTCCTCGCCACCTTGGGTGGGGCGGTCCTCGGGCGTCAGCACGGGGCGGAGTCCGTCGCTCGTGGCGAGGCGGTGCAGCCTCGTGTCGCTGTTGGACCAGTGCTGCCCGTCGTAGGTGTCGAAGCTCTGGGCGCGCCAGAAGGCGGGGCCCGGAGCGCGCACCCGCATGACGATTGTGTTGTCCGGCCGACCGCGGAACCCCAGGTCAAGGTCGTCGGTGTAGCCGAAGTATCCGAACGTGCCGGTGGTGTTCGAGCCGGTCTTGCCGCGAGCGGTAGGCAGACTGTTGAACCCCGGGTTGAGCAGTTGCCCGCCAGTGCTGATCCCCCCGCTGCCGGCGCGCGACGGCAAGCCGAAGGCGAACACCCTTGCCGGCGGCAAGACGGAGAAGACCAGGACACCGACGGCGAGGGACGCCACCATCGTCGTCGGGATCGAGCGGGCGTAGCGCACGCGGCCCAAGACGACACCGGCGTCGTCGAGGTTGGCGATCACGATCGCCACGAGGGCGGCGGCGAACCACAGCGCCACCGTGACCCCGAAGTCGGTGGTGGTGGCGAGCGTGGCGCTGACGATCAGCAACGCGCCGCTCGTGCCGAGGGAGAACAGCACGTCGCGGCGCCCCGGCAGGTCGAGCGAGTGCAGCACTTGGACCCACAGCAACAGCTCGATCAGGCCGGCCTGGAGGCCGAACACCTGGCCGCCGAGCGCCGGCGCCAGCAACGCCAGGAACTGCACGAAGGCTGCGACCGCACCGACGGCGAGCAACGCCTTGAGCCAGCCGCGGCTGCGCTGACGCAGCCGATGCGACAGCACGTAGCCGGCTGGGATGCCGATGACGCACGCCAGCTGCAGCGGGACGCCACCGATGCCGAGACGCAACGCGCCCTGCGTTGCGATCATCACGGCGACGAAGACCGCGACCCGCAGCGGCACCGAGTCTTCCACCACGGGCGTGCGGTTGGCCTCGCGGATCCGCCCCAGCAACGTGGCCGTCACGTCACGTCCACGACGCGCACGCGGTCGCCGGCGCGTCCCGCCGGCAGTGGACCGGGGACGGCGGCGGCGAGGCAGCGGCCGACGTCGCGCCGCGTGCTGACGGCCGTGCGCTGGGGCCCCCGAGCGTCACGCGTGTCGAGCCGGACGCGTAGGCCAGCGTCGAGCGCGACGCAGGCAAGGCCGGCGGCGCGGCTGGCGATCGCTTCCGCGTTGTCGGCATCGTCCCCGAGAGCGACGCGGAACACCAGCAAAGTCCCGCGCACCTGGTCGGCGGCCTCGAGTTCGCGCACCATCAACTCGCCGCGCCGCGCCGTGCTGCGCCAGTGCACGAGCCGCACCGGATCGCCGGCGACGTAGGAACGGACCGAACGCACGTCGGCGGCGGCATCGAAGCCGATGGCGTCGGACAGGGTGGCGGGTGTCGGGCGCGGCGCGATCGCCAACGGCGTGGGCAGTTCGATCGTCCGGCGGGCGACTGGTCGCAAGAGGCCGAGTGTCACGCCGCTTGACACCTCGACCACGACCGCATCTACCAAGCCCCGTCGCCGCGCCTCCGCATGAATCGTCGCGTGTCCTCGCGCGACGGGATAGGTGGAGCCGTCGAGATTCCAGAATGTGAGCGTTCGCAGCTGCCGCACCGCTGCGTGCAAGTGGACCTCGATCGGGATCCGCTCGCCCACGGTGGCGTCGGTCGGCACCAAGAGCTCGACGCGCACGTCGGCCAGGCCGACGACGGCCGTGACGACGCCGATCACGAACACGCCGATGAAGGCCGCGGCAATCACGACGAGCCAACCCGAGCCGGCGCCGCGTGACAGGAGCATGGCGATGCCGGCCAGGCCAACGGCCGCGACCGCGTACGGCGTGGCGCCGACGCGACGCAGCAACTCGCGCACTACTGGCGCGGAACTGGGACGCGGCCGACGAGTTCGTTCACGATCGCCGCTGCAGCATCGACGCCGGCGCCGTCGCGCAGCACCAGCCGGTGCGCCAGGACGGGCACCGCCAGAGCTTGGACGTCGTGGGGCGTCACGTGGTCGTGTCCGTCCATGGCGGCGTGTGCCTGCGCGGCGCGCAGGAGGGCCGTCGCGGCGCGGGGGCTCGCACCGAGCGAGATTGCGGGGTGCGCCCGCGACGCCGCCACGAGGGCGACGACATACTCCGCCACCGCCCGCTCGACGTGGAGGCGGCGCACCGCGTCGATGGCGTCGGCCAGCCGGTCGACGGTGACGACCTGCGTCACGGAGTCGAGGGCGGTGACCCCGCCCTGGCCCAGCAGCACGTCGGCCTCGTGGGCCGGCGCCGGATACCCCATGCTCGTGGTGAGGGCGAAGCGATCGAGCTGGCCGTCGGGGAGCGGGAACGTGCCGGCGTGCTCGCGCGGGTTCTGCGTGGCGATCAAGAAAAACGGTTCGGGCAGGGCGCGGCTCACGCCGTCCACGGTCACCTGGCGTTCTTCCATCGCCTCGAGCACCGCCGCCTGCGTGCGCGGCGTGGCGCGGTTGACCTCGTCGACGACGACGACGTTGGCGAAGATCGGCCCGGGGTGGAACTCCCAGATTCCGTCGACCGGCTGGTACACCGAACTGCCGGTGATGTCAGAGGGCAACAGGTCGGGCGTCGCCTGCACGCGGTTGAACTTGCCGCCCACGGCGGTGGCGAGCGACTTGGCCAGCAGCGTCTTGCCGACGCCCGGCACGTCTTCGATCAGCAGGTGCCCGCCGCTGAGCAGCGCCACCAGCGTGAGCGCCACCACCTCTTCGCGGCCGCGCACGACCGCGTTGACCGCCGACTCGACGTCGCGGGCCAGTTCACGTACTGCCGCCCCGGCAGCCCCTCGCGCCATCTCCGCACGATACAAAGTGCGGATGGCCGAACCGCTGAGCCTCTACGACGGACTGGTGACGACTCGGGCGATTCGCCGCTATTTGCCCGACGACATCCCGCCCGATGACCTGAACGCGATCATGTTTGCCGCCACCCGCGGCCCGTCGGGCCACAACAGCCAACCGTTTCGTTTCGTCGTATTGCGCCGCACACCCGAGGCGGCGGCAGCGCGGGCGTTGCTGGCCAAGGGATTCGCGTTGTCGTGGCAGGGCGAGCGGCAGGACCCGCCGGCGGACGACACCAGCCGCCGCGCCCGCATGGCGCGCACGATGAACGCGTTCGTCGACTCGATCGAGGATGCACCCGTCATCGTCATCGCCTGTAACCGCGATCGCCACGGTCGCACCGACATCACCGCCGGCGCGTCGGTGTACCCGGCGTGCCAGAACCTGCTCCTGGCGGCGCGGGCGCTGGGCTACGGCGGGGTCATGACGCAGTGGCATCACCCGGTGCGCGACGAACTCGCGCGCGTCCTCGAGCTGCCCGACGGCGTGCTCATCGCCGGAGTCATCCCGCTGGGCAAGCCGGCGGGCGGGCACGGACCGGTGCGGCGACGGCCGCTGCCCGAACTCGTCTACGAGAACACCTACGAAGCGCCGGCGCTCTGGGCAGTGGACCCGGAGGGTACGCGCTACACCGGCGGCTGATCTCTACATTGACGGGCGATGTTCGACTGTCCCCGCTGCGGTGCGCCCGAGATCGACACGCCGTTCTACGGCCCGTGCCCGACGTGTCGCGAGGCGCTCAACGCCGCCATGTTCCGCGAACCAACCGAGCGTGGTGAGGCCGAGGTCTACGTGCCGAAGATGAACGTCACTCCGAATGCGGTCGCCCTCAAAGCCGACGACTAAACCGTTGCCGTGCCGCCGCTGCCGCTGCGCTTCGTGCTGTCCGCGCCGCGGCTGCAGGACCTCGCGCCGGCGGCCGCCGAAGTAGCGATCATCGGGCGCTCCAACGTCGGCAAGTCGTCGCTCGTCAACGCCCTCGGCGGTAGCGCCAAGCTCGCAATGGTGTCCAAGACTCCGGGTCGCACGCGCCTGCTCAACCAGTTCAGCGTGGACGACGGGCGTGGCGGGGGCCGAATGGTGGTGGATTGCCCGGGTTACGGCTACGCGAAGGCGTCGGCGACGCTGCGCCATGCCTGGCAGCACATGGCCGAGGAGTACCTGCTCGAGCGCGACGAGCTGCGCAATATCCTGGCGCTCGTCGACGGCGAGATCGGGCCGACGAAGCTCGACGTGCAGCTCTTCGAGTGGCTCCGGGCGCACGAGCGCCCCTTCACCGTGATCGCGACGAAGCACGACAAGGTGAAGTCGTCCCAGCGCGAGAAGCGCAAGCGCGAGCTCGCTGCCGGGTGCGGAGTGGCGCCATCCGAGGTCGTGTGGGTCAGCGCCGCCAAGGGAGTTGGCATCGACCGGTTGCGCGGCTTGATTCTCGAATGGCTAGCCGCATGAGCGTGGCCATCGTCACCGGCGGCAGTCGTGGCATCGGCGCCGCCACCTGCGAGCTGCTGGCCGCCGCCGGCCACGACGTCGTGGTGGGCTACCAACGCGACGCGGCGCGCGCCGACGACGTCGTGCGCGCCTGCCTCATGCATGGCGTGCGCGCTCTCGCGGTGGCGGGCGACGTGTCCACTGACGAAGCCGTCGCCGCCCTGTTCGCGGCCGCCGACGGCCTGGGCGCGCTGGGCGTCCTCGTCAACAACGTCGGGATCGTCGACGTTGCCCAGCGAGTCGACGAGATGTCGACGGAGCGGGTGCGGCGGATGTTCGAGGTCAACGTGCTGAGCGCGTTCATGTGCGCCCGGGAGGCGTCACGGCGGATGGCGCACAGCCACGGCGGGGCCGGGGGCGCCATCGTCAACGTCGGTTCGGTGGCCGCCAGTGTCGGCAGCCCGAACAACTACGTCGACTACGCGGCGTCGAAGGCGGCGATCGACACGCTGACGCTCGGGCTCGCCAAGGAGTTGGCCGCCGACGGCGTGCGGGTGAACTGCGTGCGCCCGGGCATCACCGATACGGAAATCCACGCCAGCGGCGGCCAGCCCGACCGCGCCCAGCGCCTTGCCGCCCAGATCCCGATGCAGCGCGCCGGCGAGCCCGTCGAGATCGCGCGCGCCATCGTGTGGATGTGTTCGGATGAAGCGTCGTACGTGACAGGCGCAATCCTCGATGTGAGCGGAGGTCGGTGATGGCGCGATGACCGCCCGCCAGAGCAAGGCCAGCCAGCGGCGCAACCGGATGCACAACGCCGCGCCCGGCCCGGTGAAGCGGAAGCAGCCGGCACACGTGTCGCTCCTCACCCGCCTGCGTTACCGCTTCGACAACGCCATGGCGCGCGGGCCCCTCGTCGTGATCTTGTACCTCGCGGCGTTGAGCATCCTCGTCATCGTCGTCGCCGCGGCCATTGCCACCGTGGCGAACCTGGCGTTCGCCGGCGGAGCGCAGCACACCTTCGGTGAGGAGTTGTGGCAGGCGATGCTGCGCACGCTCGATTCCGGCTCGTTCGCCTCCGACACCGCGTGGCCCACCCGCATCGTTGCGCTGATCGTCACGCTCGCCGGCATCTTCCTCGCCGGCTCATTGATCGGTCTTATCGCCAATGCGGTCGACCAAAAGGTCGAAGACTTGCGCAAGGGGCGCAGCACCGTCGTCGAAGCGCGCCACACGCTCATCCTCGGCTGGTCCGATCAGGTCCCGCGCATCGTTGCCGAATTGGTGGAGGCGAACGCCAGCGAGCGCGACGTGGCCATCGTCGTGCTGTCCGACGTCGACAAGACCGAGATGGAAGAGACGCTGCACGATCGGGTGCGCGACGCACGCACGACGCGCCTCGTCTGCCGTAGTGGCAGCACCAGCTCGCCCGCCGATCTCGAGCGCGCCGCGGTGCACCACGCGCGCGCCATCATCGTGGTGCGCGGGACCGACGGCGACGCCGGCGTGGTCAAGGCCATCCTGGCGGTGCGCGCCGTCGATCCAGGTCTGCTCGACACCCACGTCGTTGCCGAACTGGCCCAAGGCGACACGGCGCGCATCATTCGTGATGCCACCGACGGGCGGGTGCTTACGGTGTGCAGCGACGAAGTCGTCGCCGAGGTCACGGCGCAGGCGTGCCTGCAACCGGGCCTCGCCGCCGTGTTCAGCGACTTGCTCGACTTCGCCGGCGACGAGATCTACTTCACGCCCGTGCCGCAGCTGGCGGGCCGCACGTACGCCGAGGCGCTCGTGGCTTTCGAGGCGTCGAGCGTCATCGGGCGCATGCGGGCGACGGGGGAGGTGGAGTTGAACCCGGCGCCCGACACGGTTCTGGCCGTCGACGACCAGCTGATCCTGGTCGCGGCCGACGACTCGGCGGTGGCCTTCACCGGGGTGCAGGCATACGACGCCCCGGCGGTGCCGGCTACGGGTGCACGGCCTCGGCCGCCGCTCGACGTGGTGCTCGTCGGCTGGAGCCGGTTCGGTCACACCGTTTTGCGCGAGCTCGACGAGTTCCTGCCACCGGAGTCCCGGGTGACGGTCGTGGTCGACGGCGAACTGGTCGACGGCGCCGAGCTCGACACGGTGGCGCTGACCAACGCCACCCTGACCGTCACGGTCGGCGATGGCGGGCCCGACGACTTCCACGCCCTCGCCGACGGCGCACCCAAGCGCGTCATCGTGCTCGGCTACCGCGATGCGTTGTCGGTCGACGACGCCGACGCCCGCACCCTCGTGACGCTGCTGGCGCTGCGATCGCAGTGGCCGGCCAACGGCGATCACGGTGTGCGGATCGTCGCCGAGCTGCTCGACCAGCAGAACCTCGCGCTCGCCGTGCCCGTCGGTGTGGACGACCTCATCGTCAGCAACGCCCTCGCGAGCCTGCTGATGGCGCAGCTGTCGGAGAACCCGGCGTTGCTCCCGGTCTTCGACGACTTCTTCGACGCCGAGGGCGCGGTGATCGAGATGCGCCCGGCTAACGCCCTGGTGCCCGCCGAGGCGTTGCCGTTCGGGGCAGTCGTCGCCGCGGGTGGGCGACAGGCGATGTCGGTGTTCGGTTACCGCGTCGCCGCCAGTGGCGAGGTGGTGCTCAACCCGCCGAAGTCGACGGTGGTGACCCTTGGCGCCGAAGATTCCGTCGCGGTGGTCGTGAACGCGTAAAGCTGCGCCCGTGGGCGACGGTCTGACTCTCTGGTACCGCGCCTGACGTGACCGCGCTCAGTGTCCCGACGCCGTGCCTGGTCGTGCTCGTCGGCGTATCGGGTTCGGGCAAGTCGACGTGGGCGGCGCAGAACTGCGAGCCGGGCGAAATCGTCTCGAGCGACGCGCTGCGGGCGCAGGTCGGGGAGTCGGCCTTCGACCAACAAGCCAGCGCCGACGCCTTCGCCGTCCTCGAAGACATCGTGCAGCGTCGATTGGCCCGCGGACTCTTCACCGTGATCGACGCCACTTCGCTGGAGGACGCCAGCCGGCAGCGTTACCGCGACTTCGCCCGGGCCGCTGGCGTGACGTGCGTGGCCATCGCCTTCCCTACCGACGCGGCGACGTGCAAAAGCCGCAACCGCGCTCGCGCCACGCCCGTGCCCGCGCCGATCCTGAACAAGCAGCTGAAGGACTTCGCCCGCGTGCTGCCGTTGCTCGACGCCGAAGGCTACGACTCGGTATTCCACGAGCCGGCGCCGCTGCGGCGACGGGCCGCGAACGAGACAGCGCTGCGCTTTGGACTGCAACTGCCGCGTCACGGCTGGGAGGGGAGCCGCGCCGGGGCGCTGCGAGACGTCGCGGTGGCCGCCGAGGACGCCGGCTTTTCCAGCATGTTCTTGATGGATCACTTCATCCAGATCCCACAAGCCGGCCGCGAGTGGGACGACATCCTCGAGTGCTACACGACCCTCGGCTTCCTCGCCGGGGTGACGACGCGGGTGCGCCTCGGTGCGCTCGTCACCGGCATCACGTACCGCAACGTCGCCCTGCTCGGCAAGATGATCGCGACCCTCGACGTGCTCTCCGAAGGCCGGGCGATCGCGGGTCTCGGCGCCGCCTGGTACGAGCGCGAGCACGCGGCGTACGGCTTCGCGTTCCCACCGCTGCGGGAGCGCTACGCGCTGCTCGAAGACGCCCTCCAACTGCTGCCGCTCATGTGGGGCAAGGGCGCGCCGGCATTCACCGGGCGGGTCATCGAGGTGCCCGAAGCGATGAGCTACCCACGTCCGGTGCAGGAGCGCATCCCGATCCTCGTCGGTGGGTCCGGCGAGCGAAAGACCCTGCGACTGGTGGCGCAGTACGCCGACGCGTGCAATCTCTTCGGCAACGCTGCGACGCTGCGGCGCAAGCTCGCGGTGTTGCACTCCCACTGCGCGGCGGTCGGGCGCGACCCATCGACGATCGAGGTGACGCACCTCGGCACCGTGGCACCCACAGCCGATCCGATTCCGCACTACGCCGGTCTCGCGGATGCGGGCGTGCACACCGCCATCGTCAACTTCCGCGGCGAGCCGACAGCCGCTGACGTGGCGGCGTTCGGCCGCGTGATCGGCGCCTTCAACCACTAGGTTTCCGGCCCATGTTCGAGTGGTCCGATGAGCAGAAGATGATCAAGGACGCGGTGCGTCAGTTCGTGGAGAAGGAGATCGCGCCGCGCCGCGACGAACTCGAACACGGCGACACGCCGCCCTACGACGTGCTGCGTCTCATGTTCAAGACCTTCGGCATGGATGCCATGGCCGCCGCCGGCTTCGACCGCCGCATCGCCAAGGAGGAAGCGGGCGAAGCGCCCAAGCCGCTCACGCTGGAAGACGACGAGGAGTCCGGCGGCGGCGGCGGGGGCAACGCCATGATGATGCTGCCGATCATTGAGATCTGCCGCTACTGCCCCGGCATGATCACCGCTATGGGCGTGTCGGTGGGCCTCACCGGCTCGGCGATCATGTCGAAGGGCACGACGGCGCAGAAGAAGCGCTGGGCCCGCGACCTGCTGACGCTCGAAAAGGTCGGTGCGTGGGCGATCACCGAACCGGGCTCGGGTTCGGATGCGTTCGGTTCGATGCGTTCGACGGCGCGGCGCGACGGCGACGAGTACGTCCTCAACGGTTCGAAGACCTTCATCACCAATGGCCCTTACGCCGACACGATCGTGTTCATCTGCAAGCTCGACGAAGGCAACCCGCCGGAAGAGCGCAAGGTGCTGACTTTCGTGCTCGACAAGGGGATGCCGGGCCTCACGCAGTCCAAGCCGCTGCGCAAGATGGGTATGCATTCGTCGCCGACCGGGGAGTTGTTCCTCGACGACGTGCGCTGCGGCAAGGACCGTCTGTTGGGCGAGACCGAGGACATTCCCGGTGGTGGCCGTTCGGGCGCCAAGGACACGTTCTCGATGGAGCGCTCCGGCGTCGCTGCCATGTCGCTCGGCATCATCGAAATGTGCCTCGAGAAGTGCATCGACTACGCCAAGAACCGCGTGCAGTTCGGCCAGCCCATCGGGGAGTTCCAGCTGATCCAGGAGAAGCTGGCCAAGATGGAGGTTGCGCGCCTCAACGTGCAGAACCTCGTGTTCCGCTTCATGGAGATGGGCGCGGCGGGTCGCGGTCTCACGCTGGCCGAGGCGAGCGCGATGAAGCTGTATTCGGCGCGCGCCGCGGTCGAAGTGGCGATGGAGGCCGTCCAGCTGCACGGCGGCAACGGCTACATGTCCGAGTTCCACGTCGAGCAGCTCGCCCGCGACGCCAAGGTGCTGCAGATTTACGCGGGCACCGACGAAATCCAGATCACTCACATCGCCAAGGACCTCCTGCGCCGCTGACGCTGGAATCACGCATCGGCGGGGCTTGTCGCCTTACGCTTGGCTGAACGACGAGCATGGGGAGCAAGGACGACGTGGGCCGAAGGGGCGCCCTGCACGTGGCAAGGGCAACGGTGGCGATCGGCGCCATCGCGCTGTTGTGGCCGGTGGCGCCGGCGCACGCGTCGGCGATGCGCGTCACCGTGAACGGCAAGCGCATCCAGCTGGCGACGACGAACGCCACGGTGCAGGACGCCATCGAGGCCGCCGGCCTCCAGCTGCGCGTCGGGTTCATGCGCTCAGTCGCCACGGGCGATCCCGTCCCGCATCAGGTCCGCGAGCCGCGCATCCTGATCGACAACGAGAACGTGCCGGTGACGCGGCCTCTCGGCAACGGCGACCACATCACCGTTATCAACGGGCGCGACTTCGTCGAACCCGTGGTGGAACAGCTGAAGCCGCTCAGGCCGGCCGGCTTGCCCGACGTGGAGATGCAGGTGTGGCAGCCGGGTTCCATCGGCACGGCGCGCGAGTTGGTAGGACGGTATTCCGGCCAGGTCGCCGGTCCCGAGCAGGTGATCAAGCCGGCGCTCCCGGCCGAGCCGACGCACCGACCCGTCGTCCTGCTCAGTTTCGACGACGGTCCCGACGGGCGCTGGACGCCCCAGGTCCTCGACATCCTCAAGGCCAAGAACGTCAAGGCCGTCTTTTGCCTCATCGGCATCCAGATCCAGCGCTTCCCCCAACTCGTGCAGCGCATCCATGCCGAAGGCCACACGCTGTGCGACCACTCGATGCACCACGACATGAAGGCGAGCCTGAAACCGATCCCGTATCAGCTCGCCGAGGTCGACGGCCCGTTCAACCTCATCATGCAGATCACCGGTACGCCGCCGCGCTTCTACCGCGGCCCGGGCGGCGACACGTCGCCGTCGATCATCGCCGAGGCGCACCGGCTCGGCATGCGGGTGCTGGCGTGGAACGTCGACCCGGGCGACTACACCAAGCCGGGCGCCGAGATGATCCAGAACCGCATCGCGCTGTCGATCAAGAACGGCGGCGTGGCGCTGATGCACGACGGCGGCGGCGATCGCAGCCAGACCGTCGCCCAGTTGCCCGGTCTGATCGACCGGCTGCGCGCCGAGGGCTACTCGTTCACGATTCCGTAGAGGCTCATCGCGTCCGCAAGTGAGGCCTCCTGCACACCCGGCTGGTCGACGATGGCCTCGAGCCACTCGGGGCGCGCGATGGCGGCCACGGTGATCGGCGTGTCGAGGGACGACAGCGCGAGCACCTGGCGCAGGAAGTTGGCGACGTAGTCGGGCGGGCGCACGTCGCGGGACAGCTCGGCCAGCGCGAACGGGTCGGGCGCACCCTTGGGCGCGTCGTTGGTCTTGGGCTGGACGACGACGGGCGACGCCGGATTCGAACCGCCACCGTTGAGCCCCGGCCCGTCACACAGCACCGCACCGCGGACGAGATCGGGCCGCGCCCCGGCGATGAGGACCGCCACGTAGGCGCCGAGGCCGCGACCGATCACCGTCGCCGGGCCGATGTGGCGCAGGGCGGCGTCGGCGTCGGCCATCAGCGTCTCGGCGGTGTAGCCGCCGCCGGGAGGACGGGTCGACTCGCCGTGGCCGAGGAAGTCGAGCGCCCACACCGCGCCGCCGGGCCAGCCTTCGACGACTTGGCGAGTCAGCACGCACCCGAGGGCGTTCTCGGCGAGTCCGTGCAGCACGAGCGCGGTGGGACCCTCACCGGGGCGCACGCAGTGCAGCGCCAGTTCGCTCTTGCCGTGGCGGACGATGACGGGGACGGTCACTGGAGCCGTCACGCCGCGAGGAATTCGAGGACGAGATCGGCGGTGCGCTGCGGCTGCTCGATGTGGATGAAGTGGCCGCAGCCCTCGAACTCGTACACGGTCGACTCCGGCGGTAGGTACGGCGCCACGTCGACCAGGCGCGTGCCGAAGCCCATGCGTTCCGGTTCGGTGGCGAGAATGCCGAGCAGCGGCACGCCGACGTTCGCCAGGCGGTACAGCGACCACTCGGGGCGCCACGGGCCGAAGCCGCCGAAGCGCATCACCGGGTCGATCTTCCAGCGCCAGCCGTCGGGATCCTTGCGGGCGCCGATGGTGACGAGGTACTCGAGCCACTCGATCGGAAGTCGGGGGTTCATCACCGCCCGGCGCTGCGCCAGTTCCTCGAGCGTACCCGGCTTGCGCTGGGACTCGACGCTGCGAGCGCGATGGTCGAGCCAGTTCGTCAGTTCGGTCGACATCATGCGGGTGCGTTCGTGGTCGGACAGGTCGGGCATGTTGCGCTTGCCCGGCATGCCGTCGATGTTCACCAGCTTCGTCACGCGGTGCGGGCACGCATCGGCGAGCTGCAGCATGAGGCCGCCGCCCTTCGAGTGGCCCACGATCGGGATGGCGCCGGGAGTCACGCTGTCGATGACGGCGAGGGTGTCGCGCACATCCGCGTCCCAGCTGTAGCAGACGGCGTGTTCGGAGTCACCGTGGCCGCGCTGGTCGAAGGCCACGACGCGCCAGCCGGCGTCGGCGAGCAGAGGAGCGAACAGGTCGTAGGTGCCGGCGAAGTCCATGCCGCCGTGGACGAGCAGCACCGGCGGCGCGTCCTCGTCGCCCCACTCGTAGGCCGCGATCGACAAGCCGTTGCTGTCGACGCGCCGGAAGCGGTCGGGTCGCCGGGCGCCCGGAAACGTTCTCTCATCACCAGCCATCGACGGGACGATAACGTCCGGCTTCGTTATGGGGGGAAGTGAGTACGCCGACTACGCCGCGGCGGCGGAAGACGGCATGTCCGTCGCGCACGCGGCGGCGCGCACGCCCGAGCGTGTCGCCGTGTACGCCGAGACCGGCAACCGCACCTTCGCCGAATTGAACGCCAACGCCAACCGCCTGGTGCGGGTGCTGCGGGACAACGGCGTCGGCTACGGCGATCGCATCGCGCTGCTGTGCCGCAACCGCGCCGAGTTCGTCGACGTCGTCGCGGCCGCCTTTCGCGGCGGCTTCTGGCTCACCACAATCAACTGGCACCTCACGGCCGACGAGGTCGAGTACGTCGCCGAGGACTGCGGCGCCAAGGCGCTGTTCGTCGACGCCACCGTGCCGTGCGCCGAAGCCGTGGCCGACATCGCCACCGCGCCGCTGATCGTCAGCATCGCCGGCAAGTTGCCCCGCGCCACGCCCTATGACGACTTCATCGCCGGCGTCGACGGTTCCGACATCGAGGACCCCCAGCGCGGCTCGACGATGCTGTACACGTCGGGGACCACCGGTCGTCCCAAAGGAGTGTTCCGCGCCCATCCGGGCGCCGTCGGGCCCAACACGTCGCTGTACGACGAGGACTGCGTGCACCTCTGCACCGGGCCGCTGTACCACGCCGCGCCGCTGGGGGTCTCGCTGACGACGCCTCTCACGTGGGGCGCGTCGGTGGTCCTGATGGACGGCTGGTCACCCGACGACACGCTGCGGCTCATCGCCCAGCACCGCGTCACCCACACCCACATGGTCCCCACCATGTTCAACCGCCTGCTCAACCTGCCCGACGCCGTGCGCGCTCGCGCCGACACGTCGTCGTTGCGCATCGTGGTGCACGGCGCCGCGCCATGTCCCGTCGTCGTGAAGCAGCGCATGATCGAGTGGTGGGGGCCGATCCTGTGGGAGTACTACGCCGCCACTGAAGGTGGTGCCACCCTCGTCGACTCGCACACGTGGCTCGAGCATCCGGGCACCGTCGGGCGTCACCTGCGCGAGGACGGGATCGTCATCCGTGACGACGACGGCAACGAATGCCCACCGGGCGTACCGGGCACCGTGTGGATTCGCACCGCGCGCGGCGCCGAGTTCGAATACTTCGGCGACGAGGCCAAAACGGCCAAGACCGTCGTGGGGCGGTACTTCAGTCTCGGTGACGTCGGCTACCTCGACGAGGACCGATGGTTGTTCCTCACCGACCGCTCGGCCAACCTGATCATCAGCGGCGGCGTCAACATCTATCCCGCAGAGGTCGACGCCGTCGTGCTGGCGCACCCGGCGGTGGGCGACGTCGCCGTCATCGGCGTGCCCAACGACGACATGGGCGAAGAGGTCAAGGCGGTGGTGGAGTTGCGCGACGGGTACGCGCCGTCGCCCGAACTGGCGGCGGACATCATCGCGTTCGCCCGCGAGCGCATCGCGCACTTCAAGTGCCCGCGCACGCTTGACTTCGTCGACCGCCTGCCGCGGGAAGACAACGGCAAGATATACAAGAGACGATTGCGCGAGGAGTATCGAAGCGCGATCGCAGATCGCTAAGGAGATACCGTGCCAATCAATCCTGATGCTGTCGGCTCGAAGGGCGAGGGCGAACGGTCGTGGACGTCGAAGGACGCGCTGCTCTACGCCGTCGGCGTCGGCGCTGGTTCCGAAGACCCGTTGAAGGAGCTCCAGTTCACGACGGAGAACAGCAAGGGCATCGAGCAGCAGGTGCTGCCCACGATGGCCGTCATCCTCGGCGGCGCCGGCGGCGCCATGCGCAACGTCGGCACCTTCAACCCGGCGATGCTGCTCCACGGTGAGCAGGAGATCATCCTGCACCGGCCGATCCCGGTCGAAGGCAAGGTGAAGTCAGTGTCCACGCTCACCGGCGTGTACGACAAGGGCTCGGGCGCGGTGCTCGAGACCACGAGCGAATCGGTCGACGCCGAAACCGGCGAGCCGATGTTCACGACGCGCAGCCAGGCGTTCATCCGCGGTGAAGGCGGCTTCGGTGGCGAGCGCGGGCCGTCGGGCAACCCGAACGCCGCGCCCGAGCGCGAACCCGACTTGGTGCTGCGCGCCCAGACGCGTCCCGATCAGGCGCTCACGTATCGGCTGTCGGGCGACCGCAACCCGCTGCATTCCGATCCCGCGTTCGCCGCCGCCGGCGGCTTCGACCGCCCGATCCTGCACGGCCTGTGCACCTACGGCTTCACCGGTCGACTCCTGCTGAATGCTCTATGCGACGGCGACCCCGCGAAGTTCGGCGGCATGGTCGGACGCTTCAAGAAGCCTGTTCTGCCTGGTGAAGAGCTGACCGTGTCGGTGTGGAAGGAAGACGGCTCGGCCATCTTCCAAACTTCCACCGTTCAGGGAGTTGTCATCGACGGAGGCAGGGTTACCCTGAAGGCGTGAGTTCAGCTCTGGAAAAGGCAGACAATGCGCTGCTGATCGTGGTGCTGGCGGTCGGGGCCTTCTTCCTCCTCGGGATCTTCGGCTTCGTGCTGCACCTGATCCGCCTCGCGATCATGGTCATCGTGTTGGCGGCGGCCGTCGGTGTCGGGGTGCGGGTGTACGGCGCGGTGAGCGGTGGCAGCCGCCGCCGCGAGCTCAACCGCTAACGCAGCGACAGCACGATCAGCGCCAGCGCGGCGTGGTACGTCATCATCGTCGCGAGTTGCCCGTGCTTCAGTGGCGCAACGAAACGGTTGCGCGCCAGGATCGAATCGCTGAGGACGAACGTCGCCGCGCCCGCGATCGCCAGCCGGTTCGGCGGTAGCGCGGAAGCGGCGAGCATCACCCCGATCACGGCCATGTAGGCGACGACGGGAATGCGCAGGCGCGCGTCCTGGGCGACGGCGCCGCGCAACACCGGTCGCGCCGAGATGCTCAGGGCGAGCGCGGCGAGCGGCACGGTGAGTTGCCACCACGGGCCGTGGCCGCGCCCGAGGACGAACCCGACGACGAAGACCACGTGGCCCACGAGAAAGCTGGCGAGGCCGGCGACGAACAAGTCCTCGTTCGGCAGCATCAAGAACACATCGCCGGCGAGGCACAGCGCGAGCGCGATGACGACGGCGAAACGTTCGCTGCCGCACGCCGGGTGCAACGTTGCCGCGGCGCACGCGAGGAGCAACGTGGTGGCCGGTTTCGCGACGTACTCGAGGGCGCGGCTGTCGCGTTCGACGGCGTACCAGTTCACCAGCGCCGCGACGGCGGCGAGTGCGAAGAGGGCGAGGGTGAAGTTGCTGATCGGCGGACGTTAGCCAGCCGTACACTGCGCGCCGCGGGAGCTTCGTTCAATCTCATTCGTGTTCAAGCGGTCGATTCCCTCGATCAGCGGTCTGCTCTTCCTCGTCCTCGCCGTCGGCTTCGTCGCCGCGGCGTACATGGGGTTGCCGATGTGGTTCCCGGTGGCCTTCGCCGTTGCCGTCATCGGGCTGCAGTACCTGATCAATCCGTTCATCATCCAGAAGCCGACGCCATGTCGGCCGCGTTCGCCAGCGGCATCGACCCCCAGCGCGCCGTCGCCGCCATCCGCTGGGACCCGGTGAACCCGTGGGGCGCGCTGCTCGAGAAACTGTCGTCGCACCCCCTGGTCGCTCGGCGCATCGCCGCCCTGGAGACCTCGGGACTGCCGGGCCGGCCCCAGGTGTGGAGCGTGTTGCGCGCCGGAGCGACGGCGACCTCCGCGGAGGAAGCCAAGGCGCGCGCGGGCTTCGGCGGCGAACTGGCGCTGGCGTGCTGTTCGCCGCCCGTCACAACCCATGCCACTTTGTGGTGGTCAACTGGATCCATTCCCGGGAATTCACCACCAAGAAGTGGCATGAGTTCCGTCTGCGAGCCGGCGATAGGCGGACGGTAACTTGGCGGGGTGGATCCGGCGGATGCGCTCGACGCGATTGCGGAGATTCTCGAGACCAACCGGGAGCCGACCTACCGCGTGCGCGCCTTCCGCAATGCCGCCAAGACCGTGCGCGCCGCCAGCGCCGACGAGATCGAGGCGTTGGTCTCCGCGGGCAAGATCACCGATCTGCCCGGCATCGGCGACAAGACGGCGCTGGTCATCCGCCAAGCCGTCGAGGGCCAGACCCCCGACTACCTGCTGCGCCTCGAAGAGCGGCAGCCGAAACAGGCGGAGGGGCCGGGCGCGGCGCTGCGCGTCCTGCTGAAGGGCGACCTGCACCTGCATTCCGACTGGTCCGACGGCGGCAGCCCGATCAAGCAGATGGCCGAGACCGCCATCGCGCTCGGGCACGAGTACATGGCGCTGACGGACCATTCGCCGCGGCTCACCGTGGCCAACGGGCTGAGTCCGGAGCGGTTGCGTGAGCAGTTGCGCGTCCTCGACGAACTCAACGCGGAGCTGGCGCCGTTTCGCATCTTGCGCGGCATCGAAGTCGACATCCTCGACGACGGCGCCCTCGACCAGGATCCGAAGCTGCTCGCCGAACTCGACGTCGTCGTGGCGAGCGTGCACTCGAAGCTGCGCATGGACGCACCGGAGATGACCAAGCGCATGGTCGCCGCGCTCGCCAACCCGCACGTCGACATCCTTGGTCACTGCACCGGGCGCCTCGTCGTCGGCAAGGGCCGTCCGGAGTCGACCTTCGACGAGGAGATCGTGGTCGCGGCCGCCCATCGCTTCGACAAGGCGATCGAGATCAACTCGCGGCCCGAGCGTCTCGATCCGCCGCGCCGCATCCTGCGCCTGATGGTCGACTCCGGCGTCAAGACGTCGGTCGACTCCGACGCCCACGCGCCCGGCCAACTGCACTGGCAGCCCTACGGCTGCGACCGCGCCGTCGAAGAGAACGTCGACCCCGATCTCGTCGTCAACACCTGGTCGGCGGACGATCTACTCGCCTGGACCGCCTCGCACGCCGCGTCCTAGTAGCCGGCGATGCCGCCGCTGCGCGAGCGCGGGTCCGCGCCGCCGACGAGAACGTCGGCCTGCACGTCGACCACGTGAGCGTGGCCGAAGCCGGAGTCGAACGCCGGTGACGGATCGATGACGTGGCCACGCCGCGCGAGCCCGTCGACCCACCCCGCCGGCGCGTTCGCCTCGACCCGCACCTTGACCCGGCCGCGGTTGTTCCACGTGTCGAACCCCGTCGACGGGACGTCCTGGGAAGCGAGGGCGAAGCGCCCCTGGGCCACCGCGCGCCCGGCGGACTCGCCGTGGTGCAGCAGGCGGACGAGCAACTGCAGCAGCACCTGCGGCTGGCTGTCGCCGCCCATGGTGGCGAGGCTGGTGCGCAACGACCCGTCGGGCCGCGTGACCATGAGCGGGCTGAGGGTGTGGGGCGGACGCCGGCCCGGGGCGAACTCGGCGGGGTGGCCGGGAACGAGCGAGAAGCCGGTGCCGCGGTTCTGCAGGAAGATCCGCGTGTTCGGCTCGACGAGGTTCGAGCCCCACCCACTGGCGTTGGACTGGATGAGGGTCACGCCCATCCGGTCCGCGTCGACCACCGAGAGACACATGGTTCCGCCGCTGGCGTAGGCGTCGCCGAGGACGGCCGCCCGTTCCGGGTCGATGGCGTCGCGGCGCGGGGCAAGCCGCGACGGCGCCACCAACGCCGCGCCGTCGGCCGCGTCGTGCAGCACGTCGAGGCGGTCGAACGCCGCCTGGCGCGCCGCCTCGACGAGGAGGTGGGCCCAGCGCGGATCGTCGGGATCCGCCGGCAGGTCGAGGCCCTCGGCGATCCAGGCGGCGGCGAGAGCGAGGTATGCCTGCGAGTTCGGCGGCGCCGCCCAGATGCGGTGACCGAACGCGTCGACGCTGATCGGGTCGACCCACTCCGCTTGCGACTGCGCCAGGTCGTCCTTGGAGTACAGCCCGTCGCCCAGGGCCAGTAGACCCTCGCCGAAGGCGCCTTCGTAGAACGCGTCGCGTCCGTCGGCGGCGATCGCTTCGAGCGCATCAGCCACCAGCGGGCGGCGCATGGTGGCGCCGGGCGCGGCGTAGTCGTCGCCACCCGGGAGTTGCCCCATGAAGGCGCGCGTCATGGCGCCGGTCCACGACGGCGGGAAGCCGTGGCGGGCGTAGTCGATCGCCGGCGCCAGCACGTCGGCGAGAGGCAGGCGGCCGAAACGGGCGTGGGTCGTCACCCAGCCGTCGACGCAGCCGGGGATCGGCACCGACCGGATGTCGTCGCGGAACGGCATCACGGTGTGGCCCTCGTCGCGCAGCTGCTGCGCCGAGGCGCCGCTGCCGGCCCGTCCCGATGCGTTCAAGACCACCGGCGCGCGGTTGCCAGTCGCTATGACCATGAACAAGTCGCCGCCCAGCCCGCACATGTGCTGCTCGATCACGGCCAGCACCGCGTTGGCCGCGATCGCCCCGTCGACCGCCGACCCACCGGCCCGCAGCATTGCCACGCCTGCCTCGGCCGCGAGGTAGTTGACCGCCGCCACCATCCCGTGGGGTGCGGTGCGTTCAGGGACGGGGATCATCGGCGCCGGCTACGACGACGCGTCGGCCCAGTAGCGGTCGCGCAGGAGGCGCTTGTACAGCTTGCCCGTGGGGTGACGGGGGAGTTCCGGCTCGAAGTCGATCGAGCGCGGGCATTTGATAGCTGACAGGTGCTCCTTGCAGAACGCAATCAGCTCGCGTTCCAACGCGGGGCCGGCCTCGTCCCACTCCATCGGCTGGACGACCGCCTTCACTTCCTCGCCGAAGTCGGCGTTGGGGATGCCGAAGACGGCGACGTCCATCACCTTCGGATGCGTCACCAGCAGGTTCTCGGCTTCCTGCGGATAGATGTTCACGCCGCCGCTGATGATCATGTATGCCTTGCGGTCGGTGAGGTACAAGAAGCCGTCCTCGTCGAGGCGACCGATGTCACCGAGCGTCGACCAGCCGTTCTTCAGCCGGGAACCGGCGGTCTTCTCCGGGTCGTTGTGGTACTCGAAGGTCGAGCCGCCTTCGAAGTACACCGTGCCCGTCTCGCCGACGGGCACCTCCTCACCCGATTCCTCGTCGACGATGTGCACGATGCCGGTCAAGGACTTGCCGACCGTGCCGGGATGGGCCAGCCACTCCTCGGAGTTGCAGGCGACGAAGCCGTTGCCTTCGGTACCGGCGTAGTACTCGTAGATGATCGGGCCCCACCACTCGATCATCTTGCGCTTCACCTCGACAGGACACGGCGCCGCGGCGTGGATCACCGTCCGCAGCGACGACACGTCGGCGCGACGCTCTTCTTCGGGCAGCTTGAGCATGCGCACGAACATCGTGGGGACGACCTGGGTGTGGGTGACCTTGTACTGCTCGACGAGCTTCAGGAACTCCGCCGGATCGAAGTGCTCCATGACGACGACCGTGCCGCCCACGCGCTGCACCGCCATCGAGAAGCGCAGCGGCGCCGCGTGGTACAGCGGCGCCGGCGACAGGTACACCATGTCGTCGGTGAAGCCGTAGAGCATCTGGCCGAGCAGCTGCACCGAGCTCGGGGTGCCGGCGTCCGCGTTCGGCAGCGGCACCTTGACCCCCTTGGGTCGGCCGGTCGTGCCCGACGAATACAGCATGTCGGCGCCCTCGCGTTCGTGGGCGATCGGCGTCGAGGGCTGTGCCGCAGTGACGGCTTCGTAGCTCTCGTAACCGTCGACGACGCCGTCGATCATCAGCGCCACCTTCACGTTCGGCATCTGCCCGACGAGCTGGGCGGCGACCGGCGCGAGGTAGTGGCTGGTGATGAACACCTTGGCGCCGCAGTCGTTGACGATGTAGCTCGCCTCCTCGGCCGTCAGGCGCGACGAGATGGCGGTGTAGTACAGCCCCGCGCGCTGCGCCGCCCACGTCACCTCGAAGAAGTGGACGTTGTTTTCGAGCATGAGGGCGATGCTGTCGCCCTCGACGAGGCCCGCATCAACGAGGACGTTCGCCAAGCGGTTCGAGGCTTCGTCGAGTTGCTTGTAGGTGACGACTTCGCCGGTGCTCGCCATGATGTAGGCGGCCTTGTCGGGCGTGGTTTGGGCGTGGGCTCCCGGATACATGAGAGTTGAGACTATGCCGGACGTCCGCGAGATCAGCGCGCTCGATGCGCACCCGCTGCGCCGTGACGTGTTGCGCCGCGGCGTCGGTACGCCGAACGTCCACTACCCCCAGGACGACGATGCCCGTTCGTTCCACCTAGGTGTGTTCGAGGGACCGGCGCTGGTGGCCGTCGCCAGCTTCAGCCCGGCGTCCACACACCACCGCCCCGGCGCCGACGCCTGGCAGCTGCGGGGCATGGCCGTCGCCGATGTTCAGCAGCGGCGCGGCGTCGGCGCCGCGATCATCGCCGAAGCCAAGGCGCGCGTCGCGGCGGCCGGTGCGACGGTGCTGTGGTGCAATGCTCGCGACACCGCGATCGGGTTCTACGAACGCCTCGGGTTCAGCGTGTACGGCGACGGGTTCGCGACCGCCGATACGGGCCTGCCGCATCACGTGATGGTCTGTGACTTGTGACCAGCGGCAAGTGATCGGGGATCGTCGTCTTCGCTCCGTAGCGCGGCGCCCGCACCCCGGCGAGTTCGAGCAGCCGTAGCACCCGGGCGCGGTGGGGCCGGTACGGCTCGAGCAGCGCCACCATCTCCTCGTCGGTGCTGCGCGCCGCGCCCGTCAGTGCGAATCCCACGATGTTCTTCAGGTGGTAGTCACCGACCCACACGGCGTCAGGGTCGCCGTGGGAGACGAACGTGACGCGGTTGGCCGTCCACGCACCGATGCCGGGGATGGCAGTCAAGGTCGCCTGCGCTTCGGCCGGCGACTTCGTGGCGAGCGCGTCGAGATGCCCGGCGATGTTGGCGACCTCGCGCAACGCTGCCGTGCGTGACGCGTCGATGCCGAGTGTCGCCGCGCCGTGGCCGGACAGCGCGGTGAGGACCTCGTCGGGCGTCGGAGGCAGGAACAGCGGCCGGCGCGACACGTGGGGGAGCGGGGCGCGCCGGCGCACCCGCCGCACGAGCATCTGGTACGACCGCAGCGCCTGGGCGCCGGTGACCTTTTGTCCGAGGATCGTCGGCACCAACGCGTCGAACACGTGGCCGGTACGTCCGAGGCGGACGCCGAGGTGCCCGGCCGCGGTGTCGCGCAGCAACGGATGACGCGATGGGTCGAACCCGGTGGCGTCGTCGTCGAGGCCGACGAGCCCCGGCGCCGCCGCCAACGCGTCGCCGGCACCGTCACCCCACGCCTCGGCGCGCAACACCCCGTCGCGGCTCCACAGGGCGACCACCGCGGGACCGGACGGGTAGTGGGCGGCGCGCCAGACGCGCCCGTCGCGCATAAAACCGGTCGGATCGGCCCGCCCGACGCGGCTGGCACCGGTGTTCCCGACGAGGTCGAGCGGCCCGTCGAGGGCCCACGACGCGTCAATCGGGTTCACGTCGCCCGCCGGTCCGTGCGACACTGCGCGGCATGGCGCGCCAATCGTTGTGGGAAGACCTGAACTGGCGCGGGCTCGTGCATCAGACGACGTCGCCCGAGCTCGCCGACAAGCTCGACTCGGACTTCCTCACGGCGTACATCGGCTTCGATCCGACCGCCGACAGCCTCCACATCGGCAGCTTGCTCCAACTCACGACCATGCGACGACTCCAGCTCGCCGGCCACCGCGTCGTCGGCGTGATCGGAGGTGGTACCGGCATGGTGGGCGACCCGAGCGGCCGCGACGACGAGCGCCAGCTGCTCGACGACGGCACCCTCGAGCGCAACGCCGCCGCCATACGCGCCCAGGTCGAGCGCTTCTTCGCCGGGCCGTCCGAGGGCCTCGGTTCGGTCGTGCTGCTCGACAACAAGGACTGGTTGCGCGATCTTCGGGTCGTCGAGTTCCTGCGCGACATCGGCAAGCTCTTCTCGGTCAACGAGATGATCCGCAAGGAGTCAGTGCGCGCCCGCCTCGAAGGCCGCGACCAGGGCATCAGCTACACCGAGTTCAGCTACATGCTCCTCCAGGCCTACGACTTCTTGCACCTCTACGACGCCGAGGGCTGCACCCTTCAGCTCGGCGGCAGCGACCAGTGGGGCAACATCATCGAGGGCATCGACCTGATCCGGCGGCTCCGCGGCGGCGTCGCCTTCGGGCTCACCTCGCCGCTCGTCACGCTGCCCTCGGGGGCCAAGGTCGGCAAGACGTCGGCCGGCGGCCAGATCTGGCTCGACCCGGCGCGCACGAGTCCGTACGCCTTCTACCAATCGTGGTACCGGGCGACCGACGACCTCGTCGGTACGTACCTGCGCTTCTTCACGTTCCTCGCCCACGACGAGATCGAAGAACTCGACCGCGCCACGGAGACGGCGCCCGAGCAACGCGCCGCCCAGCGGGCGCTCGCCGAGCACCTCACCGCGCTCGTCCACGGCGAGGACGAGATGCGCCGCGCCGTGCGCGCCAGCGAAGTGCTCTTCACCGAGGACATCGCCAGCCTCGACGAGAAGCTGCTGCTCGACGTCTTCGCCGACGCGCCGTCGGGCCGCATGCCCGATTCCATGCTCGTGCGCGACGCGCTGGTGGCGGGCGGCCTCGCCAAGTCCCAGGGCGACGCCCGCCGCACGCTCGAGCAGGGCGGCGCCTACGTCAACAACGCCCGCGTCAGCGACGTCGATGCCACCATCGACACGGCGACGCTGCTGCACGGGCGCTACGCCGTCGTGCGCCGCGGCAAGCGCGACCACGCGCTCCTCAGCATCGACTAACCAATAGCGACGATGTCAAACGTCAACTTCTCCTCGGGGCTGCCCGAGACCGTCCTGCCACCCGACGTGCTGGCCGAGGCGTTGGCCCACGCCCCCGACATGGAGTACGCGGACGTGGCGGCGCTCGTCGCCGCCCACCCGCGGTCGCTGCTGGGGTGGGCGACGCTCGGCGGGCTCGCCCAGGACCGCATGGCGCGCTACGCCTTCTTCCGCGTCGGCTACCACCGCGGCCTCGACGCGCTGCGCGCCGCCGGCTGGCGCGGCTCGGGCTACGTGCGGGCCGCGCAGGCCACCAACCTCGGCTTCCTACGCTGCCTCGACGGCCTGCGGATTACCGCGGGCGAGATCGGCGAGACGGACGAAGCCGAGCGGTGCGCCCAATTCCTCGCGCAACTCGATCCCGGGTGGACGCCGTCGTAAGCCGTCGCCGCTGGGCGGTCGGTCTCGCACTCGCGCTCCTCCCCGGAGCGTGCGCTGCTCACGGAGGCGCCACGAACGGCCTGACCGCCACCACGCGGGCCGCGGACGGGACCACGTCGAGCACGTCCGGCACGAGCGGCGCGCCGCCGGCGCCACCCTCCACGGACGCGGCGCACCACTCCGGTGCCTCGACGCCGACGACGATGAGCCCGTCGGCCCACGCCAACGCCATCGCCGATACCGCCGCCGGCGCTCCAGGCATGTTCGGCGGAGTCCTCCTGGCGCCCGGCCCAGCGCGCGCCATCGCCCTCGACGTGCTCGTGCAGCCCGGGACGACACCCAATACTTCTGTCCTGAATACCCTGCGCCAGATCCTGGCGGCGTCGTCGGGCAAACCGGTGGCGGTGCACGGTCCCGCCGCGCTGCGGGCGTCGACGACGACCCACGACGCCGACGAGATTCGCCGCCTCGCCGATGAGCAGGGGATGACACAGGCCACCAACGGCACCGCCGTCGTCCATCTTCTCTACCTCAAGGGCGGGTTCACCGACGACGGCGTCCTCGGCATCACGGTGCGCGCCGACACGATCGCCGTATTTCCCGACCAGATCGGCGCAGCGTCGTCGCCGCTGGTGCCGCCCGCGCGACTCGAGCAGGCCGTCGACACCCACGAACTCGGCCACGTGCTCGGTCTCGTCGACCTCTACCTCGACGACAACCGCGACGACCCGAAGCACCCCGGCCACTCGACCAATCCGCACTCGGTCATGTACTGGGCCGTCGAGACCGACCTCGTTTCGCAGGTGCTGGGCGGCCCGCCGCCGGTTGACTTCGACGCCGCCGACCAGTCCGACCTTCAGCGGATCCACGCTGGCGCGGCGGCGGCTCATTAGGCGGCACTTCCTTGCGCCATTCCTCGAACAGCCCGATGGCGACGCTGGTGGCGAACAGCGCGAACAGCGCGCCGCCGAGGCCGTAGAGCTCGAGCCCGGCGCTCGCCACCACGAGCGTGAGAAACGGCCCGACATGAACGGTGCGGCGCTCGAGGCTCTTCTGGATGACGACGGCTTCGAACGCTTCGTAAACCAGGAAGAACAACAGGATCAGCACGCCGGTTGTCGGCGACGTCGCGGCCGAGAGGAGGGCGACGGGCAGCGCGCCCGCCACCGCACCGATCAGCGGCACGACGTCCCACAACGCCGCCCACAGGCCAAGGGGCACGGCGCCGGGCACGTGCACGAGCTTGGCGGTGACGCCCACGAGCATCCCGGCCGACGCCGACATCGCCAGCGTGCCGGTGGCGTACTGCACGGCCCGGCGGCCGCCGTTGCCGATGATCGAGCGCACGGTCGCGCGGAGGTCGTCGTCCTCGATCTGGTCAATCCCCGCCAGCACGAGCTTGCGGCCGTTGAGGACGAGAAACACCGTGAGCACCGTCGTGGCGAGGTAGGCGACGCCGCGCGTGCCGGCCGAGCGCAGCGCGTCGGCGCTGGACCCGCCGCGCAGCCGCTGCGGGATGTCTTTCACGGCCGCACGCGTGCGCTGCTCGAGCTTGAACGACCGCGCCGCTGATCCGAAGCGCTTCGACTTCTCGAGGGCGTGGGCGCGCTCGGGCGCAACCCGTTCGAGAACACGTACTTCGCGCACGACGTCGTTGATGGTGAAGAACGCGATGCCGCCGACGAGACCGAACAGGAGCAAGAACGTGAGGAGCACGGCGACGCCGCGGCGCATGAAACGTGACAGCCCGACGACGAGCGGCTCGATCAGCGCCGCGATCGACGCCGCGGCGGCCATCCAGCCGAGCACGCGCGCTGAGGCGCGGGTGACGCCGAGAACCGCACCCGTCACCGCGATCGTGAGGACGATGAGGGCGATGGAGCGGCCGGAGAGCGCGAGGCGCGTGTGCGGGGGATCCGGCGACGCGTCGGACATGCGCCGGTAGCGTACGTCCATGCCAGCGCGCGGAGCCGGGATGCGCAACCGGCGCGATCGCACCGTCGTCGACATCGATCCGGCCACGCTCGTCAAGATGGCGGCCGCACTGGTGCTGCTCGCCGGTGTCCTGGCGTTGATCGGCTCCGCCCCTCGCACCGTGACCGCCCTCGGGATCGCGCTGATCCTCTCGATCGCGCTGGACCCGGTCGTGACGCGCATATCGATCCGGCTGCGCGTCCGTCGCGGCTTCGCCGTGTTCGTCCTGGCGCTCGGCGCCGCGCTCGCCGCCAGCGCCGCCGCGGCACTGATCGCGCCGCCCACGTACCGGCAAGCCGATCACCTCCGCAGCGACGTGCCCCACGTGGTCCAGAGCCTCACGAAGCTGCCCATCGTCGGGCACCGCTTGGAGAAGGCGGGCGTGCCGGACAAGGCGCGCAAGTGGATCGAGGATCTGCCCAAGCGCCTCTCGGGTGATACGACGCCGCTGCGCAACGCCGCGGGCACCGCATTCCACGGCGTCACGGCGTTGTTGCTGGTGCTCCTCTTCACCGCCGGCCTCCTGATCGACGGGCCGTTCCTCGTCGATCATGTCCGCCGCGCCCTGCCGTTCCAGGCGCGGGCGCCCGCGGCGCAAGCCGCAACGGCAGCACGCGACGTCGTAGGTCGCTACGTCGCCGGATCGCTGGCGGTCGCCGGCATCGCGGGGTTGTTCACCCTCGTCGTCGGACTCGTGCTGCGGGTGCCGCTGGCGCCGCTGCTCGGCGTGTGGGTGGCGCTGTGGGACCTCGTGCCCCAAATCGGCGGCGCCGCCGGCGGCGTTCCCTTCGTCCTGCTCGCCTTCACCCACAGTCCGCTCACCGGCGTCGTCTGCGCCCTGCTGTTCATGCTGTACCTCCAGTTCGAGAACAACATCGTGCAGCCGCTGCTGGTAGGCCGGGCCGTCCAGCTGTCACCGCCGGCGACGATGGCCGCCGCCCTCATCGGTGTCTCGGCCGGCGGTGTCGTGGGCGCGCTGCTCGCCGTGCCGCTGACGGGCGCAGCCAAGGCGATTTATCTCGAGCGCCGCGGGGCCACCGCTCCGGCGCAGCCGGCCTGACGTGGCGGACGGCACGATCGTCGTCGTCGAAGACGAGCCGGCTATCGCCGATCTGCTCGACGTCTACCTGCGGCGCGAGGGCTTCCGCGTGTTGCTGGCCGACAACACCGACCGCGGCGCCGAGTTGGTGACCGCCGAGCAGCCGCGGTTGGTGATCCTCGACGTCGGCTTGCCCGGCAGCACCGACGGCCTCGGCCTGTGCCGCCAGATCCGCGAGATGAGCAACACGCCGGTGATGATCCTCACGGCGCGCGACACCGAGGTCGACCGCATTCTCGGGCTCGAACTGGGCGCCGACGACTACGTCACCAAACCGTTCTCACCGCGCGAAGTCGTGGCCCGCGTGAAGGCGATCCTGCGCCGCGCCGACGGGCCGGCGCCGGCATCCACCCTCACCCACGGCGCGATCGCCGTCGACCTCGCCCGCCGGGAGGTACGCGTCGGCGCCGACGCCGTCGGCTTGACCACGCGCGAGTTCGACCTCCTGGCGTACCTGATGCAACACGCCGGCATCGTGCTGAGCCGCCAGCAACTCCTCGACGGCGTGTGGGGCCCGGGCTGGTTCGGCGACGAACGGACCGTGGACGTTCACGTGCGCCAGTTGCGGCGCAAGCTGGGCGTCGCTCTCGACCTGTCGACGGTGTGGTCCGTCGGGTACCGACTGGGCTGACGTGCGCCGTCGCATCGCCGTCACGCTGCTGCTCGTCGTCGCCGGCGCCTTGACCGTCGCCGGCGTCGGCAGCCAGGCGCTGGTGCGCCGCGCCACCCTCGAAGACGCCCGTCGCGACCTGGCGCTCCAGGCGCGCGAGTTCGCCCAAGCCAGCGAAGACCTGCGCCAGCCGGCGACGCTGCAGGCGCTACGAGTCGCGCTTCGGCTGCGCGGCGCCGACATCGTCCGCGTGAGCGCCACGGGCGAGATCCTCACCGCGGTGCCCTCCGGCGTGTCGGCCGGCGACCTGCGGCCGCAAGATCTGCTGGCCGGCTCGACGGTCTCGGGGACCCGCGGCACGCTCGTCTACGCGGCGTCACCCGTCACGCTGCCGGTGGTCCGCAACGGCACCGTCGCGGTGGTGTTCACCCGCGAGCTCAAGTCGCTCAACCGCGGCATCGCCTTCTTCGCCCTGGCGGCGCTCGTAAGCCTCGTGCTCGCCGCGCTGATCGGCAGCCGCCTCGGACGCCGCATCGCCCGACCGCTCGAAGAGGCCGAGCGGACGACCCGCAAGCTGGCGGCGGGCGACTTGTCGGCGCGCATCGCCGTGCCGGCGAACGCCGATCCCGAAGTGGCGTCGCTGGCGGCGTCGATCACGTCGCTCGCCACCAACCTCGAACGCAGCCAGGCCGCCGAACGCGAGTTCTTCCTTTCGGTCTCGCACGACCTGCGCACGCCGCTGACGGCGATCCGCGGCTACGGCGAAGCGCTGGCCGACAGCGCCATCGATCCCGGCGACACCGCCCGGGTCGGCAACGTGCTCACCGGCGAGGCGCGGCGCCTCGAGCGCCTCGTCGGCGATCTGCTCGAACTCGGGCGCCTCGGGGCGGGCACCTTCACGCTCGAAGTGCAGTCCGTGCGCCTCGACGACGTGCTGCACGGTGCCGTTGACGCACTGGGCCTCGCGGCGGCGGACGCCGGCGTCGAGCTGCACGCCCCGCCGGCCACCGACCTCGTGGTGCGGGCCGATCCGGACCGGCTGGCACAGGTCGTGGCCAATCTCGTGGAGAACGCGTTGTCCTACGCCGCCCACACCGTCGACATCACCGTGGTCGACGACGCCGACCGCGCCGGCTTCACCGTGGACGACGACGGCCCGGGCATCTCAGCCGACGAGCAGGAGGCGGTGTTCGCCCGGCACTACCGATCCGACCGCGCACCCGGCCGGCGCATCGGCACCGGCCTCGGCCTCGCCATCGTCACCGAATTGGTCGCCGCCATGGGCGGCCGGGTAACGGTGGCGTCGCCGCGTCCGGGCGGCGCCACCGGCACCCGCTTCACCGTCACGCTGCCGAAGACGAGCCCTTGAGGTCGGCGACGGCGGCGTGGCCCGCCTTGGCCGCGCTGCGTACCGCGTCGCGACCGGCCTGGAGATCGCTGCGTCCCGCGCTCAGCACGCCCTGGGTGTAGGTCTGAGGCGTGATGTGGATGACCTCGTCGTAGACGGCGCCGGCGTGCTGCGACGCCGTGGCGATGGCGGACTTCATCGTCGCCAGGTCGGCCTCGGCTTTGGACGTGTCCTTGCCGTCGGCCTTCTGCTTGTCGATCGCCGTCTGGATGCGGCCCGCGGCGTCGGTGAGCTTGTCGATGGCGGCAAGTTCGCGGTCGCCGGTGACGACGATGCGCGCCCGCGGCCGGACCAGGACGAAGACGCGGTAGTCGTCGACGATGGCGCGGCAGTCCGTCCGCAGCTGCTCGCCGGTCGTATCGCCCTGGATGGTGTTGGCCAGCGCCGTGAGGCCGGCCGACGTCTGGTCGTCGATCTGCTTGAGGGCGCTGCGGTGGGCGTCCTGGAGGTTGCTGCGGTTGTCGAGCCGGTTGTTCAGCTCGACGATCGCCTGCTGGCGCCGGTCGATGGCGGCGAGGCAGCGGGTCTTCACCCGATCGACGGTGGCGTCACGCCGGGCGCCGGTGCCCGTCTGGGCCATCGCCGCGGCCGGCGTGAGCGCCAGCGCGGCGGTGAGGGCAGTGCCGGTGAGGATGGTGGTGAGCTTCATTGGGTGGGGTCTCCTTCGGGAGTGGCGGCGTCCTGGTCGACGGCGCTCAGGTCCCCTTCGATGTCCTTCACCAGCTGGTCCACCTGCGTCAGCTCGGCATCCGCGCCGTCCGTGGGGTCGCTGGCGGCCCCGTTGCTGCTGGACTGCACGGACGCCGAGGTCGTCGGCGGCGCGCTGGTAACGGTCTTGTTCCCGCAGGCGCCGGCGCCAAAGGCGAGCACCGCCGTGAGAACTGTGATTGGGAGGGCTTTGCGCACACTCACACGATCGACCCCTTCTGTGATGTCCCCGTGAGTCAAGTGTTAGAGAACTGTTAGCCACTAGCTTCGTCGGTAGTGGGTAGCGGTTCGACAACTTATGAGTGGCTCGACGACGACGCTGCGTTCGCCGATGCCTGTCGCGCCGCCGCTGCCGAAGCCGTCTACGCCGTCGACACGGAGTTCCACCGCGAACGCACCTATTACCCGCACGTCGCCCTGCTCCAGCTGCGCTGGGCCGACACGACGGTGCTCGTCGACACGCTGGTGGTCGACATGGCGCCTCTCGCCGGGCTGCTCAAGAGCGACGCCCTCCCCATCCTCCACGCCGCTGACCAGGACCTGGAGGTCTTCCGGCGCGCGTGCGGCACGCTGCCGTCGCGCATGTTCGACACCCAGATCGTGGCCAACTTCGCCGGGTTTTCGACACCGTCGCTGGCGAGCCTGACCGAACGGGTCGTCGGCGTCCGCCTGCCCAAGGGCGACCGGATGACGGACTGGACGCGCCGGCCCCTCACCGAGAGCCAGCGCACCTACGCCGCGTCCGACGTCGCCCACCTCGACGCCATCCGGATCCACCTGAGCGAGGACTTGGCGGCCCGCGGCCGGCTCGAATGGGCCGAAGCCGAGTGCGCCGCCGCCCTGGCACGTGCGGCCACTCCCAACGATCCCGACGTCGCCTGGTGGCGCATCAAGGAGGCGCGGCAATGCCGCGGCCAAGCCCGGGCGATCGTGCAGGAGTTGGCGGCGTGGCGCGAGCGCCGAGCCCAGGCCACCGACGTGCCGGTTCGCTTCGTGCTCGCCGACCTGGCGGTGGCGGCGATCGCCCAGGCGGCGCCCGCCACCGTGCAGCAACTCAACGCCGTTCGGGGCCTGAGCGGCCGCGGTGTGCGGGGCGACGTCGCCGAGGAAATCCTCGCGGCCGTTGCCCGGGGCAAAGAGCTGAAGCCCGAACAGCTTCGGGTGCCGGCGTCGGACGACATCGAGCGCGAGCAGCGTCCGGCCGCCGCGCTGGCCGCCGCCTGGGTGGCCCAGCTGGCCCGCCAGGAGCGCATCGACGCCACCATGCTCGCCACCCGGGCTGATCTGACGGCCTTCCTCGCCGGCAACGCGGACGCCAAGCTGCGCCACGGCTGGCGCGCCCAACTCGTCGGGGCGCCGCTCAAGCGGCTGGTCGACGGCGACGCCGCCCTCGTCTTCGACGGCAACGGCGGCCTGCTGCTCGAAGAACGCAGCCGCCGGCCGCTCAACGGCAAGCTTTAGGCCTCCTGGGGCGGCGGCCGCAGGTCGACCCGCAGCGTCAGGATCCCGTCTTCGAGCGTGGCGGTGGCGTCGCCGAGCATGGCGAAATCGGCGTAGTCGACCCGCGCCTGCTCCATGAATCGGGTCCGCTCCGGGCCTTCGACCGGGGGCACGCCGCGGCGGCGCACCGCCTCCGCCCGCTCCCGAAACCGCGCCACCATTGCCTCCGGATCAAATCCAGCCATGCCGCAAACCTATTGCCGCGCGGAGGTCTAGAATGGATCCCGCACAAGTCGTCAGTAGGTTCGGGGAGCCCAGTGAAAAAGGGTCGGCACCGCCGTTTTGAAGAAGCGCGAGCGCTCAAGCACACCCGTGAGCACCGGGCTGAGCCTTGCCCCGAGTGCCACGCCGAGCCGGGCGACGAGCACGCGTCCTGGTGCATGTACGAGGACGAAGAGGACGATCTGGGCCTGAAGGGCCTGCTCGACTAGGGCGTTTCTACCCTTTGCGGACCGGGTGGGGTAGTGGCGTGCCCGGGCCCGCCAGCCTCGTGTCGAGGTACGCCGCCAGCTGGTCGTAAACCTCACCGCCCGCGATCCCGATGAGTTCGTCGCGGAGTTCCTTGTACACGGGCTGGTGGCCGACGAACGCCTCGGGAGCCTCGGTACACCACCAGGCGAATTCCTCGCCGCCTTCGCCCCAGTGCGCCCGCGACCACTCCGTCACCGTGGAGGTGACCTTGCCCGTGGTCTCCTCGACCTCGTCGTAGCGGCGCAGCGGTAGCTGCCAGCACACGTCGGGCTTCAGTTCGGCGTGGGGGATGCCCCGTTCCATCGCGGCCACGTGGAAGGCGCACCCGGCGCCCTTGGCGAACCCCGGGCGGTTCAAGAAGATGCAGGCGTCGTCCACGAGGCGACTCACGACCTCGCCGCTCTTCTTGCGCTTGATGATGCCCTTCTTGCCCTCTTCGATGAACTGCCACTGCTCGGCGGTCAGCGTCTTGGCCGCGGCCTTGACGCGGGCAATGTCGTCTTCGTCGGTGAAATGGGCGCCGTAGGAGCAGCAGCCCTGCACCAGTTCAGGTGCGGGCGCAGTAAGCACCCCTTGGCAGCCCTGCCCGAAAATGCACGTCCACCGACTCGTCAGGAAGGTGACGTCGAACATCCACACGCGTTCTTCGACGGGGTCCTCGATGCTGACCCATTCACGAGCTTGCGTCACAACGTTCGACGGTAGCGTGTGTCGTGATCAATTCTGAGCTTCGCGATCGGCTGGCGGCGATCGAGCAAGAGCTCGCCGACGCGGCCATGGATCGTCTGCGCGCCGCGGTCGACGGTGACGAGGACGCCGTCGTCGACGAACGGCGGATCACGCGGGCGCGTCGCGCCGTTGCCAAGGCCATGCAATTACTCGATGGCGTCGGCGACGGCGATCTCGAAGAATTCTGATGTGACGCTCGTTCTCGACGCGACCGGCCTGGTCAAGGAGTACCGGCGCGTGCGCGCCGTCGACGGCGTCTCGCTGCAGGTGCACGCCGGCGAGCGGGTGGCGCTGCTCGGCCCAAACGGCGCCGGCAAGACCACGACGCTCCTGATGCTGCTCGGCGTGCTGACGCCCGATGCCGGCTCGATCACGATCTTCGGCCATCCGCTGCCCAAGCAGCGCCAGCGGGCGATGGAGAACGTCGGCTTCGTCGCCGGTTACCTGCCGCTGGCCGAGCGGCTCAAGGTGCACGAGTTCCTAGGCCTCTACGCGCGGCTCTACAGCGCGACGGACCTGCGCGACACGATCCAGTCGTCGCTCGACCGCTTCGGGATCGGCCATCTCGCCGACGCCATGGGCGGCGAGTTGAGCTCGGGCCAGAAGACGCTGGTGGGCATCGTGAAGGCGACGCTGCACTCGCCGCGGCTGCTCGTCCTCGACGAGCCAACCGCGTCACTCGACCCGGACGTCGCGGCGCGCGTGCGCGACGGCCTGCTCGACTACGCCGAGTCGACCGGCGCGGCGCTCCTCATCACGTCGCACAACATGGACGAGGTGCAGCGCCTGGCGCATCGGGTCGTGTTCGTGCGCGCCGGGAAAGTGGCGGCTGACGACACCCCGGCGGCGGTGGCCGCGCAGTTCGGCCGCGAAGACCTCGAAGAGGTCTTCATCCACTTGGCGCGGGAGCGGCAATGACGCCCGGAGCGATGCGGCGCATTCGTGCCATCGCGTGGCGGCACTACATCGCGCTCAAGCGCAGCCCGCACCGGCTCTTCGACGTGACGTTGTGGCCCCTCGTCGACATCATGCTGTTCGGCACGCTGGCGGTGTACGCGTCGCGCCTCGCCAACGCCGGCGCCATCGTGGTGGGTTACGTCCTCGGCGGCGCCGTCCTGTGGCACGTCGTGTACCAGTCGGGCATCGGGCTCGCCACGGGCTTCATGGAAGAGACCTGGACGCGCAATCTGATCAACGTCATGGTCACGCCCATCAGCGAGCTCGAATACTTCGCCGGGGTGGCGCTGTTCACCGCCATCAAGATTGTGATGGGCGTCGGCGTCGCAGCGTTGGGGGCCGCGCTGGCGTTCTCGTTCTCGATCGGCACCGCCGGCTGGGCCGTCGTACCCATCGCGGCGGTCTTGCTCACCGTGGGCTGGGCCATCGGCCTGTTCGTGATCGGACTCGTCCTGCGCTTCGGTACCGGCGCCGAAGCGTTGGCGTGGGGTCTCCTGTTCGCCATGATGCCGCTGTCGGGCGTGTTCACGCCGGTGGCGAATCTGCCCGTGGCGTTCCAGCCCGTCGCCAAGTCGCTGCCCACGACGCACGCGTTCATCGCGTTGCGGGCCTCGATCGGCGGCAACGGGATCGCCTGGGGCGAACTCGGCCTCGCCTTCGTGCTGGCGCTCGTGATGCTGGCCATCGCCGGCGCCTTCGTGGTGTCGATGCTGCGCGTGTTCCGCCGGCGGGGCTACGTCACCCGCTACGCCTGATCGAGCTGGTTGAGCGCGTCGATGAGCTGACGGAGACGGTGGTAGCTCAACTTGTCGAAACGAAACGCGATGCGGGCGAGATCGGGGACGTCGTTGTCGTTGCGCTCGGACCGGCTGGCTTCGGTGATGCCGATCGCGCCTTCTTGCAACAGGTCGTGGAACTCGAGGTTGAGCTTGGTGAGCTGCTCGTCCGTCGGCGCCGTGCGGAGGCGCAGCACCAGGTCCTTGCCGACGAAGCGCAGCGAGTGATAGTTGCGGTAGAAGCCGAGGATCTCCTCGGTGGCGACGGCCACGTCGCTCGTGCGCTTCCACAGGCACTCGTCGCCCTTGGTGATGAAGCCGCCGCCGTCGACGTGCTCGACGACGAAACGCTCCCAGCCCTCCCAGTAGGTGCCGCCGTCCATGTCGAGCAGGACGACGGGCGCCGGCTCGGCCTTGCCGGTCTGGATCAGCGTGAGCAGCTCGAAGCACTCGTCCAGCGTGCCGAAGCCGCCCGGGAGGCAGACGTAGGCGTCGCTCTCCTTGATCAGCATCAGCTTGCGGGTGAAGAAGTACTTCATCTCCACGAGCTTGGGATCCTTGGCGATGAAGGCGTTCGCCGACTGCTCGAAGGGCAGGCGGATGTTGACCCCGAACGAGTTGGCGCGCCCGGCGCCCTCCATGCCGGCGGCCATGATCCCCGGCCCGGCGCCGGTCACGACCATCCAGTCCGCCGCCGACAGCGCGGTCGCCATCTCGCGAGCGTGCGTGTAGAGCGGCGAGTCGGGCTTGGTACGGGCGCTGCCGAACATCGTGACCTTGCGCCGGTCGCGGTAGGGCGCGAAGGCGCGGTAGGCGGCGCGCATCTCGCGCAGGGCCGTCGCGGTGATCTTGAGGTCCAGCCGGTTGGCGTTGTCGGTGGCGAGCCGCAGCGCGGTGTTGACGATGTCGGCGAGCACGTCGCGATTGGCGATGTCGCCCATCTCGGTCAGGAGCGCGTCGACGTCCTCTTTGATCTTGGCGCTGTCGATCGTTGCCATGGGGTTCCCACGATCCCACGCCCGGCATCGTTAAGCGCGGCACCGCCG